>JBCDAP010000085.1:0-6823 GCA_039185335.1 Planctomycetota bacterium
ATCGCGTGCAGTACTCCAGCGCACTCGGACCGTACAAGGGCGGGCTCCGATTCCACCCAACCGTCAATCTGTCCGTGCTGAAGTTCCTGGGCTTCGAACAGATCTTCAAGAACTCGCTGACCGACCAACCCATTGGCGGCGGCAAGGGTGGTGCCGACTTTGATCCCAAGGGCAAGTCGGATCAAGCGGTGATGCGTTTCTGCCAGGCGTTTATGTCGGAGCTCGCTCGTCACATCGGGAGCATGACCGACGTTCCTGCGGGTGACATCGGTGTTGGTGGTCGTGAGGTCGGCTACCTGTTCGGCTATTACAAGAAGCTCACCAACCGCTGGTCGGGTGTGTTTACTGGTAAGAGTCTGTACGCCGGCGGTTCTCTGCTCCGCACCGAAGCGACCGGCTACGGCACGGTTTACTTTGCTGCTGAAATGCTCGCAGCGGAAGGCAAGACCTTCGAAGACATGAGGGTTGCCATCTCGGGCTCGGGGAATGTCGCGACCTACGCCGCGGAAAAGGTCAACCAGCTCGGCGGGAGGGTTGTTACCCTCAGCGACTCGGGCGGTTTCGTGCACGATCCCGATGGCATCAACGCAGAGAAACTGGCGTTCGTCAAGGAACTTAAAGAAGTGCGCCGAGGGCGCATCAGCGAGTATGCCGAGAAGTACTCGTCCGCGACGTACACACCCCGAGACACCTACGCCTTCACCGGCGGCGTATGGAGCGTCGAATGCGATGCTGCTCTGCCTTGTGCGACACAAAACGAACTCGATGAAGAGGGCGCGAAAGCGCTTGCTGGGCACGGGTGCCAACTCGTAGCCGAAGGCGCCAACATGCCAAGCACCATCCAGGCTGTCCACGTCTTCCAGGACAAGGGCATCCTTTATGGTCCGGGCAAGGCGGCAAACGCCGGGGGCGTGGCGGTCAGCTCGCTCGAGATGACCCAGAACATCCAGCGCGAGGCGTGGACGCGCGAAGACGTCGACCAGCGTTTGAGCCAGATCATGAAACGCATCTTCCGTCACTGCGCCGATGCGTCCGAGCAATACGGTTTGCAGAAGGACTATGTCTCTGGAGCCAACCTCGCCGGCTTCTACAAAGTTGCCCAAGCCATGCTCTCCCACGGCATCGTCTAAAGCCGTTCAAGAACACCAACAGCCAAACGGGGCGAGCATCTCGTTCACCTCCCAAACCAGTACCACGACGCAGCTTCAGTTGCGTCGTGTTTTCTTATGGTCGCGATCGCGTGGCACAAAGCAGCTCGTGGCTCGTGCTACATCGAAGCAAAGAGTTTGGCCGCGAGGACGATCTAGTACACCCATCCATTTGCCACCGCCTCAGGGCGAGCACACGTGGTGGTCATTTTCTGCGCCGCTTGCGTATCCGACGCCCTCGGCACCGCTTCCATCACTTCGAGCGCATGCAGAGCCAACTTGCCCGAAGCTCGAATGGTGTCGAGCGGGCGCTGCTCGTTGATCGCCTGAGCCATGTCGGCCACGCCGATCCCACGTCCGTTCACCGCCGGCCCGGCTGCGCGTTCGACAACAGTCTCCTCGGCCTGGAACGCCAAGGGGTCACGCATCCGAAGCGTGACCAAGCCCAGCCCGGGATCATTCTCCTTGGCGAAGTTGTTGGGCGTGTGGATCTCCATGGTTCCCTTCGAACCATAGATCTCGATGTCTGGCACCCGTGAGTGCTGGACATCGAAGCTCATGAAGCAGGTCGCGAAAAAACCCGCGTCGAAGGCGAGCAGGGCAGACGCGTGCGTCTTGATGTTGACGGGCATCTTGAGGCCGCCGGCGGGGGCGCCTTCCGGAACCGAGCGTGTCTCGCTCGACTTCCTTGCCATCGCGGCGACGGTGTTGATCGGTCCGAGCAGTGTGACAAGTGCATGGATGTAGTAAGGGCCCATGTCCATGACCGGCCCGCCGCCATGGTCGTAGTAGAAAGCAGGGGATGGATGCCAATGCTCGGGGCCGGGAGACTGCATGGAAGCGAGGGCACCGCGGATCTCCCCGATCTCGCCGCTGTCGATGATCTCGCGCGCGAGCTGCCAGGTTGAGCCCATCACTGTGTCCGGCGCGCAACCAAGAGCAAGGTTCTTCGAGTCCGCGAGTTCAATCAGCTCTCTGGCAGTCTCGAACGAATCCGTGAGTGGCTTCTCCGAATAGACATGCTTTCCGGCGTTCAGCGCGTTGCGGGTTACCTCGTCGTGTGCCAGCGGGATCGTCAGATTCAGGACAATGTCGATGGACGGATCCGCGAGCAGCTCGTCCACCGTGATTGCTTTTTCGATCGACCATTTCTCTCGCACCGCCTCAGCCTTGTCGCGGACGAGGTCCGACACCGCGCACACCTTGACGTTGGTGAATTTGGAAAGGGTCTCCATATACTGCGCGACAATGTTGCCGCAGCCGATGACGCCGACGGTGGTGGTAGCGGTTGTGGTCGACATGATCAAGCCCCAGCGGTGAGTGGTGTGTTGGTTTCCGATCCGATCAGGCCCGCGGCCCAAAGAATGCACCTCGCCGCGAGGATTCGGATCGGCTCGTTCTGAAAGTCCTTCGCGTTGTGCCCCAGCGACGAGTAAGCGACTCGCCCCTTTCCGTGCGTGCGAGTCCAAACGACCGGCATCGTGACGCCATTCGCCCAAGGTGCTCCTTTGCCTGTCACCTTGGTGCTTGCGAGGACATTCAGGCTCGGGTCAACGTGCATGTAGTACTGCTCGGAGTGCACAGCAAAAGAAGTCGGCAGCCCGGCTGTGATGGGATGGTCCGGCTGAACAATATCGACGGCGTAGTCGTGGATGTCGCCCGGGTGAGCGACGAATTGCCCGCCCACGATGAAGTTGTACTGAGCATCCGAACGGAAGGCGTCACCCATCCCGCCGTGCCAGCCGGCGAGGGACACGCCGTGGTGCTGGATCGCGTTGTTGAGCGCCTCGCTCGCGCCCTGAGGCAGCGTGTCCATCGTCCAGCACGGGACAATCACGCTGTACTCTTTCAGAGATTCCTCGTTCGTCAGGGGAGCGAGCGATTCATGGTCATCACACTCCAGCCCGACTTCGGTAAGAAGCGGCTTCACGGTCTCGAACGTCTCACGGGGCTCGTGGCCTTCCCATCCACCGATGAGAACCAGTGCTCTTGCTGACATTTGGATACTCTCCGTAGTGTTGGAGGCTTCAGCGGAATGCTGTGCTTGCAAAGCCAGGCCAGATCCTGGTTGCAAAGGAACCTTGATTGTAGTTTGTTGAGAGTATCGATTGACATGAATGATTCGCCCCCAAGAGCCCAAGTTTTGATCGTCGAGGACGAGGTCGACCACGCCGAGCTGATGGCCGACGCGCTGCACCGCCCCGGGCACGTCTGCACGATTGTGCACTCGGTCAGAGACGCGATGGAGGAGCTGGAAGGCGGCACATTCGACATCGTGATCACGGATCTCCGTATGCCTGCATCAGCGGGGGCGACAACGCCCGCAGGTGCGGTGAACGGTGACGGGGGCAACGCGGGGATGCTCATCCTCCAGACGGCACGCCAGCTCCAGCCCGAAGCCGAGACCATCATGGTCACCGCCCACGGCGACGTCCCGACCGCCCGCTCCGCATTCAAGCACAACGCCTACGACTTTATCGAGAAGCCGCTGGACCTTGAGGTTTTTCGCTCGCTCGTGAACCGAGCCGCCGAGGCGGTGCTGCTCCGCCACGAAGCAACCCCCGGCGAGGAAGAGCTCGTTCAGCACGAAGGCTTCCAGGGCATCATCGCGGGGTCGGAGGCGATGCGAAGGATCCTGGCCACGGTCAAGACCGTGGCCGCGAGCAAGCTCCCTGTGCTGGTGACAGGAGAATCGGGGACAGGCAAAGAGCTGATCGCGAAGGCGGTTCATAACCTGTCGCCGCGATCAGGGCAGCGGTTCGTTCCACTCAACTGCGCTGGGCAGAGCGAATCGCTGCTCGAGGACGAACTCTTCGGCCACGTGAAGGGCGCCTTCACCGGCGCAGAGAAAGACCGCGAGGGCGTATTCGAATACGCAGACGGTGGGACGCTCTTCCTGGATGAGATCGGCGACATGCCGCTGCCCATGCAGGCCAAGCTGCTGCGTGTGCTGGAGTCGGGCGAGGTCAGCCGCCTCGGCGCCAACTCGGCCAAGAACGTCGATGTGAGGTTCGTGAGCGCCACCAACCGAGATCTAGCCGCGGATTCAAAGGATGGCTCTTTCCGCGAAGACCTTTACTTCCGTATCAAAGGTGCCGAGGTTCACCTGCCGCCGCTCCGCGAAAGGCGTGAAGATATCCCAAGAATTGTCCGACACGTGAGCGCGAAGTTCGCGGGCGATATGGATCGCAACCCACCCGATGTCACCGACGCGGCCATGCTCCGTCTGACGGCGTACCACTGGCCCGGCAATGTCCGTCAGCTCATCAACGCGGTGCAGAACGCGACGGTGATGGCCCTCGCCGAGGGTGAGACGCTCGATGTACGCCACATCCCCGAAGACATTCAACTGCGTGATGAAGACGCCGAGCTGGAGAGTTCCGCCGGTTCGGTCGACGGCGTGAAGTGCCAACCCGGCTCGCTCGCCGGCACAAGCCTCGAACAACTCGAAAAACGCGCCATCCGAGAAACCCTCAAACTCACAGGCGGCAACCGCGAACAGACCGCCAAGCTGCTAGGGATTGGAGAGCGGACGCTTTACCGGAAGCTGAAGGAGTACGGGTTGAAATGAAGCTGTGCATGGAGTGCCATGCCGGAGGTTTGAATCTGAATGAGCGAATCGCCTGATTCCATACCGCCGGGGCATGGTTATCACGCGGTCACGCGAATCGCGTGGAAGCTCCGCCTCGAATTCCCTGAGTCTCGAGAATTGCTTCGTTCTATCCGGAGGAGTCGAGAATTTCGCCAGATCCATTGGAGAAGACTCCCATACTGGACTGCAGTTCTGGTCGCATTGGTATTCCTGGCGGAGTTGTCGATCGGAAGTTGGCGTGAGTTTCCTTACGCAATCTATGTGGTGATCTATGCGATCGCCTCAGTCATCTCGGAACGCCGAGCGTTAGAACGAATGGCTGAGGAGTGGCTTCGTGAGAAACGTTGCATTTACTGCGGCTACAACCTCTCCGAGCAGCTTAGGATCACAGATGACGCGGGCATGCTATGCCCGGAATGTGGTAAGACTGCTCGAATTAAACCCTACACCGACGTGCTTAAAACTCAAAGAGCAAAGGACGGGGTATGAATGGGAGAACAGAGAAAGACGGGCCAGGGATATACACCCCCGCGCGAGGTTTTTTTGCTCCGTGGATCTGGGTCTTTGATGATTCTTGGCGGCGTGTGATTGCGAATCGAACCGGTCTTTCGTCACAGCAATGCAACAAACTCATCTGGCGGATTTCTTGGAGGGATTCTGCTTCTCGAAGAATCCGTGTGCTTCTACTTCTCGTATTGGCGCTGTATCTAGGGACCTGGTTCTTTGATTTTGGTAACAGCGTCTATCCATTGTTGCTGGCAGTGTTTGTCGTGTTTCCCGTATTCGGAGCAATCGTGTTGCGAATGAGCCGGTTAGCGGCTGCGGCAGCTGAAAGATGGTGCGATGAGCCGTTCTGCATTTACTGCGGATACGATCTCACCGCTTATCCTGGCGTTGAGCAACAAGAGGAGATCCAGTGCACGGAGTGTGGCAAGATGGCGCCGCTGAAGCGGAGGCCTCAAGGGATGATCCGCGATGGGGTTGATTCTGTTGGAAGGGAGTAAGAGTCGGTCGATGAACAAGACGCAGCTGAAGGCGACCGGAGATTCGTCGGGTGGTTTGAGCGTTCCCAGCGACCGATGTGAGTGATGCGCGAGATTGCCTATCGATACACCCGCTCTTCGAATCCCGGCTTCCGTCCGGTGCCGTCGATGAATCCGGATATTGAGGAGGGCTTGCAGCAAACGATCCCGATGTCAGATTGGCAGATGCAGCGCTTTATCAAGCGGCTACCGCATCACGATGCGTTTGTTCGCCGGCGTCTGTTCCTCTATTGGGGGTTCTGGTGCGGACACCTGGCATCCGCAGTGTTCGCGATATTCATTCCGATCTCTGGCTACGAGATACTCATTGCCATTCTGGCATCGCTCAGTATCGAGGTCTTTCGTAGGACGTACTACTGCAGAATGGTCGAGACGTACGTCGCTGCTGGGTGGCGATGGGTGGAACACCCTTGGTGCCTGTGGTGCGGGTATGACACGTTCGGAACAAGGGTTTGGACGGCTGACACAAGTCTGTATTGTCCCGAGTGTGGCGAGTTGACCCCGGTTCGGCCTGCTGAGAGTGGAGGGCGTGAGGTCGCGTGGCATACCACGGTTTCCTCCCTGGTCCCTATACTCCGCGGCATGTTGGACACACTGAACGAACTCGAAACCTCGGCCTTGGCCGAGCTTGACTCGGCCGGCGACCCGGCGGCCCTCGAGGCCTGGCGGATCTCGTACCTCGGTTCGAAGGGCAAACTCAAGGCCGCGATGGCCGGGCTGAAGGATGTCCCGAAGGAAGAGAAGCCCGCGGTCGGCAAGCGGTCGAACGAGGTGAAGCAGGCCCTCGATCAGGCGTTCAAAACCAAGCAATCGACGCTCGGGAGTGCCAAGAGCGGTGGCTCGGCCGCTGGGCCCGCTTTCGATCTGACCGAAAGCGGGATCATGCCCACGGTTGGGCGTCGCCACATTATCTCTCGTGTTCGCAATCAGCTCGTGGAGACCTTCGGCCGGATGGGCTTTGCCGTGGCCGCGGGTGATGAGCTCGAGGATGACGAGCACAACTTCGTGAAGCTGAACATCCCGGCGGATCACCCAGCCCG
>JBCDAP010000086.1:0-6818 GCA_039185335.1 Planctomycetota bacterium
GCTGGTAGCCAAACCACCAGCGCCTCAACACCATCCAAGATGCTCAAAAGACAAAATCGATCAGAGATCGCGGCCTTCGATTCCAGGAATCCCCGCTTCCGCGAGCGCCGTGGCCTCATCGTCGCTTAAAGCGTTGCCACCCTTCTTCGGAGCACTCGACTTCTTCGCTTGCTCCTCGTCAACCTCGCTTACGTCAACCGTGTCGTCCAAGTCAACATCGACGTTGTCAACATCTTGATCCTCGGCCACTTCTGCTTCCGTGATCCCGGCCTTCGCGCGTTCCGCTTCCAACCGTTGCTTGATCTGCTCGATCTTCTGACGCTCGGGCGCGAGAATGACGTTCATCCGTCGGCCCGCGGAACGAAGCGGCGTCTCGATCTTCGAGATGTCCGACAGGCTCTCAGTGATCTCTCTCAGGCGATCAATACCGATCCCCTTATGAGCCATCTCACGCCCACGGAACTGCGCCACGATCTGAACCTTGTGTCCCTCCATCAAGAAGCGACGAGCCTGGTTCACACGGATTTCAACATCGTGGTCATCGATCTTCATCGAGCGACCAAGACGGACTTCCTTCATTTCCTGCGACTTCTGCTTCGGGCCTTTGCTCTTCTTCGAGAGCTCATACTTGTACTTGCCGTAATCGGTGATCTTGCACAGAGGCGGACGAGTCTCCGCGTTGATCTCAACCAAGTCGAGACCCGCCTGGCGTGCAAGCTCGCGCGCCTGGTCTGTGGGCATCTCGCCCAACATCTTTTCGTTCTGATCGATCACACGGACTGGCGAGAGACGAATCTCATGATTCACACGCGTCTTGCGCGCGGGGCCTGTTGCTTTATAAAATCGACGAGAAATGAGCGGACTCCTTTATAAAAAGGGAACGTGGCGGACCAAATGAAACGAGACCTGCATCGATCGTGATTGTCCGCAAACCACGAACGACGCATTGTGCGAAATAACGCACACCCGGGAAGACCCGGGAAAGAACGACAGCGTATCGGGAGACTGGATGCTCATGAACGGATGCAGCCGCCGCCCAGACGTCCACAGACATCAAGCATCGGCATAAAATGGCTTTGTGATTCGTTCAATACAGCACTCCAGCCTGATCCACCGTTCAGGCGACACAGAACCCTAACCCTGAATCTGCTCCAGGGCAAGGGGTCAAAGCGAAGAGAATGAGGCGAAAATCAGCACTCACAGAATGACACACCGCCCGACGAAGCGGGCGGTGCCAATTCAAAGAATGCGAGATATCCGCGTTCAACCGCGCTTCCGCCGAACCGCGACAAGCCCGGCAACACCGATGAGAGCCGCAGAACCAGGAGTCGGAATACCAGTGTCTACACCGGTGAAGAGCCAATCCTGGAAGCCCGCTGCGGGCGGCGTGACCCAGCCACGACCAACCCAGGTCGTGTTGTCGCCGCTCAACCGGTGACCATCAGCTTGGATGTAGAAAACCACACCGTTGGCAGCCTTCGAACCAAGGACGACCTGGGTGTTATCCCCACCGTCCTCGATGAGGGTGCCGCCATTGACAGCGTGTTCGCCGACGACACGCCAACCGGTCGCTGTCGCTTCAACGCCTTCGGTGTACGAGTAAACGATGTCGTAGAAGGCACCGTTGGTGTACCCGCCGTTGCCATCGAGGGTGCCCCCAAAGAGGCGGACATCGATGACGATAGAGAGATCGCCAGCGTTGTCTTCAACAGTCAGGGTGCCCGACTGGATCTCGAATGTCGCCACACCGGGCTCAAGGACGTTGTCGAGACGGAGGCCGTACGGAGGCGGAGAAACGCTTCCATCAGGGTGATTGTCAAGATTCAGAACCTTGACGATCGCTGCATTGCCAAAGGCAGTAAATCCACCAGCAACAGCAGCCGCTACAACGACTCGGTGAAAAGAACTCATGTTTATCCCCTGACGTGTCTCTCTGCGGGTGTGACGAGCACCCTGTGTTTTCCCTATGCCTTGTCGGTTACCGAATCGTTCTCGGGCCTCAGGCAGGTTTATGGTACACCGAAGTCAGGGACTGTCCAGCACAGACGGAACGCTCTCTCCGAGATTCAGCGTTTTTAGCATAAAACTATCTGTTGCAACAGAATATAGTCAGCTTCTCAACACGCCTATGTAACCAAAAAAAAACACCCGCATGATTGCGGGTGTTTCAAGGAGCTTCGTGGCTTTCTGGAATCAGATCACTTGCGACGACGGCGTGCCGCGATGATGCCTGCGGTCGCAAGGAGAGCCGTCGAGCCTGGGGTGGGGATGTTGGAATCGGTGGCGGTGAAGAGCCAGTCCTGGGCACCGCCGGCAACGGGAAGGAGCCAGCCATAGCCAACCCAGGTGGTGGTGTCGTTGTCGAGGCGATGGCCGTTCGCCTGGATGGAGAACGCAAGGCCCGATCCGTTGGGCTTAGAGCCGAGTTCGATGACAGTGTCGCCACCGACTTCGCTCATGAGGCCACTGTTGCCGTCGTGCATGCCTGTGACTTTCCAGCCCTTGTCTGTTGCTTCGATGCCTTGGGTATAGGCATATTCGATGTCGTAGAAGGCACCATCGATGTAGCCGCCGCTGCTGTCGAGGGTGCCGCCAAAGACGCGAGTAACGATGTTGATGGAGAGATCGCCTCCATTGTCTTCGACCGTGAGCGTGCCGTCGACGATGTCAAAGGTCGCGGTTCCGGAGCCAAGAATGTTGTCGAGGCGAAGGCCGTAGAAGGGAGGAGCGGCGTTGCCGTCAGGATGGTTGTCCATCGTGAGGGTCTTGATGACCTCAGCATGGCCGACAGACGCGAGCGCAGATACAGCCATAGCTGCAGCGACAACGAGTGGGGTACGAATCATGTTTCTTCCTAATGACGTGACAAAGAGCCCGTGCTTGGCTCATGTTTCCCTGGAGTCAGACCCGTCACACAACCGGGCCTTGCGAGCGATAGCTTTCCACGGCTGAAGGAAAAAGTCCACAAAAACACGAAAAAGAAGTGGGAATCTCGGGTTAGATCGTGGTTATCGCCCCTCGCGTGCGCGCTTCTTCGCCCATCTTCTCAACGAACTCGCTGAGCGGCATCGCGCCAGCATCCTTCTCGATACCTCGTTTGCGGATAGAAACCTGGCGTGCCTCGGCGTCGCGCGGACCAACCACAACCATGTAGGGGAGGTAGTTGTCAGCCGCCCGCTTGATCTTGGCCTGCACACGTTCGTCAGAGGTGTCGATGGTTGCGCGCAAGCCGGCTGCCTTGAGGGCACTCAAAACCTCGTACGCGTAATCGTTGGTCTTCTCGGAGATGGGAAGCACGCGGACCTGCTCGGGCGAAAGCCAGAGCGGGAACTTGCCGGCGAAGTGCTCGATCAGCACACCGACAAAGCGTTCCATGGAGCCGAACGGAGCACGGTGGATCATGACAGGGCGATGCTTCTCGTTGTCCGCGCCGATGTAGGAAAGATCGAAACGCTCGGGGAGGTTGTAGTCAACCTGGACGGTGCCGAGCTGCCACTCACGGCCGATGACGTCGCGAACGACAAAGTCGATCTTGGGGCCGTAGAAGGCGGCCTCTCCCGCTTCTTCAGAGAACTCGACGCCGAGTGTTTGAGCAAGCTTCCGCAGAATGCTCTCGGCTTTGTCCCAGTTGGAAGGATCGCCGACGTACTTCGAGGCATCAGGATCGCGCAGGCCGACACGAACGCGGTAGTCGGTCATGCCGAGGGTGTTGAAGATGATCTCGACGAGTTCGAGACAGCCTTTGATCTCTGCTTCGATCTGATCGGGGGTGCAAAAGAGGTGCGCATCGTCCTGGGTAAAGCCGCGGACGCGGGTCATGCCGTTGAGCTCGCCGGATTGCTCCCATCGATAAACGGTGCCGAACTCGGCGAGACGGACGGGCAGGTCGCGGTAGGAGTGCGGTTGGCTCTTGAAGATGCTGATGTGGTGCGGGCAGTTCATCGGCCTGAGCATGTAGCCCTCGGCCTCACCCTCTTCGAGTCGGTTCACGAGATCGCCGCAGGAACAGCCGTCGGCGATCGCTGCATCGAGCACGTCGCGCTCGGCAATCGCGGGGAACTGCGATTCTTTGTAATACGGGAAGTGGCCCGAGGTGCGGTAGAGATCGAGCTTACCGATGTGAGGCGTGAAGACCTGGTCGTAACCCTGACGGGTGAGCTCTTCAGTGATGAACTTCTGGAGCTGGTCGCGCACGACGGCGCCTTTGGGGGTCCAGAGAACGAGGCCCTGGCCGACCATCTCGTCGATGTGGAAGAGGCCTAGCTTCTTACCTATGACGCGGTGATCGCGTTGGCGGGCCTGCTCAAGGCGTTCGAGATGCTCGTCGAGTTCTTTCTTGGAGGGGAAGGCGGTGCCGTAAACGCGGGTGAGAGCGTCGGAGTTAGCGTCGCCGTGCCAGTAGGAAGAAGCGAGGGACATGACCTTGAAGGCCTTAACGTGCCCGGTGGAGGGCACGTGCGGCCCTCGGCAGAGGTCTTCCCAGTCCTTCCCGGGCTCGCCGGTCGCGTAGAAGGAGAGTTCATCAGAGCCCGCTGAGAGGGCCCGCTCAGCGTTGTCGATCTTGTACTTGGACCCCTCGGACTTGAGTTTGGCCATACCCTCTTCGATGCTCATCCCGTAGCGGGTGAAGGGGCGGTTCTCTTTGACAATCGCCGCCATCTCTTTCTCGATGGCCTCGAAATCACCCTCTCGGAGGGGGCGGCCGTCGGGGAAGCAGATGTCGTAGTAGAAGCCTGAATCGACGGGCGGGCCGTAAACGAGTTGGGCGCCGGGGACGATCCGCTGGATCGCCTCGGCCATGATGTGGGCCGCGGAGTGGCGGAGGAGGAAGAGATAATCGGCCCGCTGCTCGTCGTCGCGGGGCTTGGTGGTGATGATGGACAGCTCGGCATCGGCGTCGATGGGGAAGTTGATATCGGTGAGCTCGCCGTTGACGCGGGCGCCGACGGCCTGCTTGGCAAGGCGTTCGCCGATGGACATCGCGACGTCGTAGGCGGAGGCGGGAGCGTCGAAGTCCTTGGTGGAGCCGTCTGGGAGGGTGATGCGTGGCATGGGGGGAGTGTAGTCAGTGAAGATCACCGCGTACGCTGCCCGATGGCCGGAGCAACACCTGTTTGAGGCTTGACATTGAGAAAACGAGAAGATATTGAGATAAGATATATCAATGTTAGATATATCGTTGTATGATTCTCTCATGCCACTCGCCGACTTCCGCACCGACCCCGCCGAACTGATTGTGCTGAGCGTGCTGTCCGAAGGGGCGTCCTACGGCTACGCGATCACCAAGCGCGTTGCGGGTCTCTCCGAAGGGCAGCTGAAGATGGGGCCCGGGCAGCTATATCCGTTGCTGGCAAGGCTCGAGAAGGACAAGCTGGTCTCGTGCTCGTGGGAGGCGGTAAAATCCGCGGCGACCGAGGCGGAGGGCGGACCGGGACGAAAGCGCAAGTGGTATCGGCTGACCGCCAAGGGCAGGAAACGCCTCGCGCAGCGGATCGAGGCCCATCGGCGGCACGCTGCCATCGTTGAGCGATTCATCGGCCCCGCAACCTCGGAGGCGGGCACCGCATGACGGCTCACGAATCACACACCGCGCGAGCGTCTCAGGCCGCCGAATCCTCCGCCCCGCGAGACGCGATCGCCGAGTGGCTCGCGGTATTCTCGCGCACGCTGGCGGTGCCGAAACGCGAAGCCGAGGAGGTGCTCGCCGAACTCGAGGACCACCTCCGCACGCGCGTCGACGACCTCATGATCGGCGGCGTGAGCGAGCCCGAAGCCATCCGCCAAGCCATCACCGAACTCGGCGAGACCGTCGAACTCGCCCGGCGTTTCCGAGAATCGCACACCATCAGAAGGAGAAGGAGCATGATCCAGGCATTGACACTCTGCGGCGTCGCCGCCGCCCTCGGGCTGAGCGTCTTCACCGCATCGACAAACCAACAGGCGGCACTCGCACCGAACAGCGCGGCTGCGCCCGCTGATGCTCAGGGCGGTGAAGCGGGAGCCATCACTGGCTTCCTCGACATGCCGGGCGTGCTCGCTCGCGAGGATGAGCCACGGATCACCTACACGCTCGACGCTCAAGCATTGATCAACAAGTATGGGCCGAGCGCGTTCGTCAGCGCAGAGATTGTCCAAGAATTGGACGTGATGGTAAGCGGCCAACCAGGCAAAACCCGCGTCACTCGGCATGTTTCTGAGCCTACCGATTCGGCGGACGTGATCACATCGATACGCAGAGACATCCTCCTGAAGGACGCACTGGCTTCTGTTGGGCTCGAGGTCGAGTTCATCGGCCGGAATGCGGGCAGGATTCTGCCCGAGTATGCCGTGTCGACCTTTGAAGTCGAGGATGCCGGACTGGGCGACCTGCTGGAGAGCCTGATCAAAGTCTGGACGGGACCAGCGAACCAGACCCCGAAGTTCGCTTCGTATGACTATCGCGTCCGCGAAGGCGTTGTCCAGATCACCACCGAAGGCGGCTTCGAGCTGATCGATATCGTGCTCAAGCGATACGAGACCGAGCCGCTCACACCAGCCTATGCCGACGGCGTGATCCGCCAGTTCATCCGTCCGGACCTCCGGTGGAACAGGGAGAGCGACGACGGGCCCAGCACGCACAGCACGAGCTTGCTGCTCGTCAACGCTTCGCCATGGATCCACGATCAGGTCAGGGCGTTGATCGAAGAGCTCCGTTCGGCGAAGCGGCAGGAAATCGAGCAACAGCAACGTGAGGCGCGGCTGGCGATCGCCGAAGATGAAGAGGCGCGGGCGATGCAGATCCGTGAGTACGAGGCGCGGCTGGCCGAGCTCCTTGTCCA
>JBCDAP010000087.1:0-6774 GCA_039185335.1 Planctomycetota bacterium
GCGAGACGCGGCCGAGGGCCGGCTGTATGTCAAACTGGGCGAAATACACGGCTCAGCTGCCGCCAATCGAGCCTTGGCCACACGCTCAGGTGGGGAGGTGCTCACTATGGCACTCGGACGCTCCGCCCAAGATCTCGAGTCGGCCTACCAGGACTTCGTCCTCGACATTGTTAAACAGGGCAACAGGACCCATATCGTAAACGGCAAATCGCCCAGACAGCATGCCAATTAGCCCCCCTGAAGGTATGTCCAATAAGCACTTGGGATGTGAGAATCCTATGAATTCGGGGCTTCTGCGTTTGCTCGGGGATCGAATCGGGATAAGCTAGAGGCGGAAAAGGCCAATGTATGCGCACATGCATCTCATGGCGATAGATCGTCAGATCGACAACTTTGTGCTTCCTTACCGACGATCGGCCCTTTTCTCGGCGTTGTCTTGACATCGCCCTGTTATCACCGGCTTCCCTCTTACTCAACGCCCCGGGTCTCGCGGAAACGCGGGACCAGGGGTTTTTTCATTTCAGCTCCACCGGCTTCCCGTCAACAGGCGGCGCATCAGGAGCGATCAATCGTGCCAGCAGCGGCCCGATGGTGTAGCCCAGGCCTGTAATCGCTTCATGCTTCCCGCCCGCGTCAACCTCCGCTGAACCGACCTCCATCGCGTAGTAGATCGCAGCGCAGGACACTCCTCCAGCACCAACCCCAAAGGTCGCCAGCCCGAGAACCATGACGGTGATGCTCGGCGACAAGAACGCCACGCAAATCCCGGCGACGATACACGCGAAAGACCAGATCACTGTTCGCCAACGCCCATGCCATCCGTGCCAGAACTGCATCGCGGTGAAGACGATCACACGCGTGATCATCCACGCAGAATTCACCAGCGGCTTTGCCCCTCCTTCCAGCCCGAGACGACCCATGAGCGCCGGCAGAAGCGGGCTGAGCGCCGCGATCATGATGTAGCTGAGCAGGTTTAGTCCGCGAAAGCTGAGAAGCAATCGGCGTTCGCGATCATGATCGGCGCGATCACCATTTTTGGGCTCGTGATCATCAAGATGCGGAGCCGGATCTAGAGGAAACCCGATCGCGATCACCAGCAGCATCAGCACTTGTGCAACAGCGAGGGAATAGAACGACCAATCCGGATCGATCTCGATCGTTGCCGCGACGAACCACATCGCGAGGACCGCCGCGACACTCCACGAAATGTTGAACCCGCCTGTGGCATGGCGGAGACGGCGCCCGCGTCGCCCTCCCGAAAGGAACGACTCGGTAATCGGCCAGAGCAAGCCCTGGAGCGGGACGAAGGTCGCCATGAAGAACCAAAGCGCCCAAGGCTCACCAACCAAGGGCGGGAAGCCCGAAGTGATCCCCATCAAACACAGGGTCAGCATGAGTATCAAGCGATGAGAGAGCCCGACCCGCCCCAGCAACGAAGTCAGCCTGGAGGAAGCCAAGCAGACCAACGTGTATCCCACTCCCCCGACGAGCCCGAGCCAGGCATTTTGGGCACTCGTCAAACCGAACTGCTTCTCTGCAAGGAAATAGACCGCACTCCATCCGATTGCTGTCCCCCACGTCCCGAGCGCTGTGATCGTGAGGACCGCCCAGAGGGGGGTCTGGGCGGTTTGAAGCGACTCTTGTGATGACTGAGGGTTGTTCGTCAAGAACAAAAAACCTAGCATGCAAGGTCCGATCGCGTGCGATCACGAGATCGGCTGTCCCTGTTCGCGTAGCTCAATTGGATAGAGCGCTGGCCTCCGAAGCCAGAGGTTGGAGGTTCGACCCCTCCCGCGAACGCTTGCTTTTCTTTGGAACGACGAGAGAAAGTAATCCATGAACATCACGAAAGCCGCTGCTCTTTTCCTTGTTGGTGCCTCGCTCTCTTTGGGAGCATGCTCGACAGCTCCAGATGCCAAAGATCAATCCCGTGTCGTCTACAACGCTGATGTCGCTCTGGATTACTTCACGAGTGAGTTTCCGGGTTTAAGAAGCCAGCTCGACCGCTCGGCCGCGTATGTCATCTACCCCGACGTCGCCCAGTGGGGCATCGTCTTCTCGGGCGGGCGCTACGGGAGAGGCGTGGTTGCTCGCCCCGACGAAACACAGGTTGGCTGGGGAGCTCTCAACACGGCTTCTTTCGGACTCCAAGCCGGCATTCAGGGCTTCCGCATGCTCATCATCTTTGAGGATGAGGCGACCTTCCGCGATTACCAGGACGGCAACCTCAACGGCAACGCATCCGCAGTGGCGGTCGCTGGTTCTGAGGGAGGATCCACCACCGCCCCGTTCATTGATGGCGTCGCGGTGTATCAAGGAGCCAACTCGGGCTTGCTCGCAGGCGTGAACTTTGGCCTCGACATCATGCGGTATGAAGCACTCGGCTCACGATAGTCCATATCAAGCCAAGCCACGCTCCCTATTGATCGCGCTCAAGCTTCTCTCGAACGATCGTTGCTGACACGGTTTCTCAGGAATCCTGGCGTAGAAGCTTTGCCCTGATCGACGCGCCCAGAGCATTTCTGGCAATTAGCAAAATTCCTCGACACACGAGAATATTGTCCCGTAATTACGTTGAGCGATTTCCCTTATTGTTAGTGGCACTTTTTCGTCACACAAATGAGGGATTATTGGGTTTTCCCGGTTTTGTGCTACTTTCTGAAACACGAAATGCCCGGATTCGGGGTAGACTTGTATCGTTTGTTCGGTTCAGGCAAATTCCTTTTCGAACCATGATTGTTCTTCACTCCTTCCTCTCTTGGAGGTCCGGGCTGTGCAAATCCCCCCGCAATATGTCTCCGATCATCTGCCGCTTTATCTCTGCATGGAGAGGCTCGGCGTTGTCATCGAAGGCGAGTTCAGAAGCCTGACAAGGCAACAGATTCTGGCGATCAGGCTGATGATCAAGCAGCCTGGACGTGTCGTGAGTTTCGAGGAATTCCGTGACCTCATCGGCAACGATGGCGGAGAGCTTTCTCGCTCGGCTCTGAAGCAGCTCATGTTCCGCACGCGCCAACGCTTGGCACCGTTCGGAGATCTGATCCAGACCGCTCGAGGCTCGGGCTATCTGCTTGATCCGCAAGCGACGATGGCTACCGCTGAAGCCGAGTGAGCGAAGCCATCACACGATGAACCAGCTTTGCCGCGACGAAATCGCACGCGTGCAAGCCGGGTCTTGGACAAAGCTCGACGACATCGAACGCGACAACATCAGCAGCTGACGTGATCGCATCGATCGCTGCTGTCATATCGTGCCAGGAGAGCCCACCCGGCTCGGGGGTTCCGGTTGCAGGCATCACGCCTGAGTCGAATGCATCCAGATCGATCGTGAGATAGACGCTGCCTCCAGCACAGGCCTCGCGGACGATCGTGGCGAGACGGTCTGTCCACACTTTCCTTGGCACGCCGGCCATTTCGTGGGCGAGAAGAGTCCGAGCACGGTTCATGCGCGAAACCTCTTCTTCGGCGATCGCCCGAAGCCCGACCTGCACAATCGGTCCATGCTCGCGAGCGCGAGCCATGACGCAAGCATGGTTGCAGGACGAGCCTTGATAGGACTCGCGTGTATCACCATGCGCATCGATCTGGACTGTGGTGATTGTTCCTCCGCAGTGTGCCGCGGCGGCGTCGATCGCACCGATCGAGACCGAGTGTTCACCACCGATGACGACAGGCAGCTTGCGGTTCTGCAATTCGGCCAGCACGGCTTCCTTGACGAACGCGCGGAGTTCATCGGGGGATCCAGAGCACAACACCGGTGATCGCGTGATGATGCCCGCGGTGCTTGGCACCGAATCGGTTTCGGTGTCGTACCACTCGAGTTCGACTGATGCTCCGAACAGCGCCGCAGGCCCGTGGTCGGCACCCCTCTGCCATGTCGAGGTCATGTCATAGGGAACGGGGATCACCGCGAAGCGCGCTGTTGCATCTTGCCGGTGCTCTTGGGGCAGATCGAGAAAGCCTGCTTCGGCAACAGCAAACTCGCGTGCTCCGGGAAGCTCATCCATCGAGTTGCTCATGAGCGCACAACTCCATCAACTCTGCTCGAGGTAGGTGTAGGCACGCAGGCTCCGCTCGTAAAACTTCACGAGCACCTGCGATTCGGCCACCGTAAGACGCCGCGATTTGACGGCACGTTCGCAATCGCGACGCATCGTGGACAACAGACGGTCAGGCTCGTACTGGACGTATTGAAGAACTTCCTGAGCGGTGTCACCTCGAACCACCTCTTCGATCTGCCATTCGCCTGGATTGTCCGGATCGGCGGAGATATGCACAGCGTGAGCATCGCCAAAGAGGTTGTGCAAGTCTCCCAGTGTCTCTTGGTACGCGCCAACCAGGAAGACCCCGAGATAATACGGCTCGTTCTCTTTGAGTTCGTGGACCGGGAGGGATCGGTGGGTCTTTGGGTCACCGATGAAATGGTCAATCACACCATCGGAATCACATGTCACATCGGCGAGGACCGCCTGACGCGTTGGGTATTCGTTGAGGCGATGGATTGGCATGACCGGGAAGAGCTGGTCGATCGCCCAGGCGTCAGGGAGGGACTGGAAGAGGGAGAAGTTGCAGAAGTAAGTATCGCAGAGGAGATCATCGAGCGTATCGAGGTGCTCGGGGAGTTCTTCGTCCGGGATGGCATCGCAGGCGGTATGGATACGCCGGCATGTGGCCCAAAAAAGCTGCTCGGTCAACGCCCTAAGTTCAAGAGAGAGATACCCCAAGCTGAAAAGGGTCATGGCGGCGTCTCGTGCCTGCAGGGCGTCGTGGTAGCACTCGGCGACCCGTCGCGGTTCAACGCTCGTGTAGGCGTCGTAGAGATCCAGGATGGGCTGAGGAACCTTCTCCTCTTGCGCTGTGAGCCGCGAGATGTCCTGGGGTGGCTCGGGCAGGAGTGATGGTCCTGTGGCAGAGACGACGTTGAATACAAGCACGCTGGAGTAGGCAACCATCGCTCGGCCACACTCGGTGATGATGGTGGGATGCGGCACGCCGCCACCATCGGCGTTGTCGCAGATCGAGCCCACTCGATAGACCACGTCGCTCGCGAACTCTTCCAGCGTGTAGTTCATGGAGCCCGGCGTGTTGTTCTGTGCGCCCGAGTAGTCGATCCCCATGCCGCCGCCGATGTCGAGGTACTTCAATCCGGCCCCGAGCTTGGCCAACTCGATATAGACATGGGTCAACTCGGTCGTAACGTCTTTGACCGATCGGATGTTCTGGACCTGGCTTCCCGCGTGGCAATGCAAAAGCTCGAGACAGTCGAGCATGTCGTGCTCGCGGAGGAGCTCAACAGCCTGCATGACATCCGAAACGAAGAGCCCGAACTTGCTCTTGGTGCCCGCGGAGGCTTGCCACTTTCCGGATCCGCCCGAGGCGAGCTTGACGCGGATGCCGATGGAAGGGCGAACGTTGTACTGCTTGGCGAAGCGAATGATCTCTCGGAGCTCGCCGAGGTTCTCGACGACTGGGATGATGAGGCGGCCGAGCTTGGAAGCAAGAACGACGGCTTCGATGTACTGGGCATCTTTGAAGCCGTTGCAGATAATCGGATGATCGGGCTGGTCGGTGCTGAGCGCCAGGACCGCGAGGAGTTCGGGCTTGGAACCGACTTCGAGCCCGAAGCCGAGCTCGGTGCCGAAGCGAACAAGCTCATCGACGACCTGATGCTGCTGGTTGACCTTGATGGGGTAGACCGCGCGGTAGCCTCCCTTGTAGTCGTTCTCTTTCATTGCTGTGTGAAACGCATCGCGGATGGCTCGCAGGCGATCGGCCAGGATGTCCGTAAAGCGGATCAGCACTGGGGCTCGGAGATCTCGCTCCGCGAGACCTTGGACGATCTCGAAGAGATCGAGATCGGCGTGGGTGACGGTGACGTGGCCTGCTCGGTTCACAGAGAAGAACGAATTGCCCCATTCGTGAACACGATATGGGTCCGCGGCTTTGGCGGTTGCAAGCGGGTCGGTTAATGGAGGGGATACTGCCGTCATCAAGGCGGATAATAGGACGGCTTCGCGCGCAAGCTCACGAGGACTTGGTATGGTGCTGCGTTTTTTGTTCGAAGTTTGAAGGGGACAGGAGATCCGGCCATGTCGATCCGCGAATTCATGACGACGCATTACCGTCATTTCAATGCCGCGACGGTGGTGGACGCCGCCCAGGGCTGGGAAGACCTGCTTGGGAACAGCGGGAAGATGATGGTGACGCTCGCCGGCGCGATGTCGACCGCGGAGCTCGGGCGTTCGCTCGCGGAGATGATCCGGCAGGGCAAGGTTCACGCGATTACCTGCACCGGAGCAAACCTTGAAGAAGACCTCTTCAATCTGGTCGCGCACGAATACTACGAACGGGTTCCCAATTGGCGTGAGCTTTCACCCCAGGACGAACAGTCATTGCTCGAGCGGGGCATGAACCGAGTCACGGACACATGCATCCCGGAAGAGGAAGCCTTTCGGCGTGTGGAGCACAAACTGGAACCACTCTGGAAGCAGGCGGGAGAAACGGGTACACCGCGTTTCCCTCATGAGTTCCTGTACGAGCTGCTCGTACAAGGTGCCTTTTCGGATGGGTACTCTGGCTCGGTAGAAAACTGCTGGCTGATGGCGGCTGCTCAGAAGAACCTGCCCTTGTATGTGCCTGGGTGGGAAGACTCCACGCTCGGAAATGTGTGCGCCGCTCGGTCGATGCAGGGCGTCATCCCACCGGTGCGCGATGTGGTTCGATCCGGGCTTGAGTACATGCAGCATCTCGTCGCGTGGTACACACAAACAGCCA
>JBCDAP010000088.1:0-6739 GCA_039185335.1 Planctomycetota bacterium
CAGCGTTTAATGATTGACCCGGCGTTCCGTTCTCTGCCATGGGGACGGACTCACTTGTGGATCGTGGATGAGCGTCGGGTTCCATTCGATGACGAGCGTTCAAACTTCGCGGCAATCCGTGAATTGCTCGTCGACCATGCCGACATTCCGAGCGGCAATGTGCATCCGATCGCAGCTGTGGAGGCTGACGCGGACGTGCGTTACGAAGCCGAACTCCGAGAGACACTCGCATGGCGTGAAAAGGGGCATGACCGTCTTGACTTCGTCCTGCTCGGAATGGGTGACGATGCGCACACCGCGAGCCTCTTCCCCGGGTCTGGTGCTTTGCACGCTGATGCGGACAGGCTTGTCGTGATCAATGAAGGGGAAGGCGTGACCCCGCCGGACCGCGTCACGATGACCTACACGTTGATCAATGCGTCACGGTTCGTTGCCGTTCTTGTGATCGGCGAGAAGAAACGTGAAACACTCAAGAGAATCGAAGTAAGGGACGGGTCACAGGACGAGTTGCCGATCTTAGGAATCAAGCCGGTTGGGGGATCGCTGCGGTGGTATCTGGATCATGCCGCGGTGGCTGAGAAACCATCAAATCGATGAGACGACCGGTACAAGGCACCTCCAGTAGGGCTTGATCTCAGTGACCGATTCTCCTGGCGCCATAAGGACAATTCAAAGCCCTAAAACTTTCCGCCGTCAGGCTGAGTAAAGGGAAGCGCCCAAATAGGTCACTCTGAAATGAAGATCTCTTCTGATTTCACTTGACCAGGGTGTCACAGTGATCATCATATGATAGTCGTGTTTTCGTTCGCATGTTTCATGGTCGGGTTGCGTTTGGCCTTTCAAATTAGAGCTTTTTCCAGACCATATTTGGAGTAGCAAGATGAAGTTTTTTGGTGAATTGCGGTCAGCGGCCGCTGTTATTGTTTGTGCGGGTTTAGGGGTAACAACGTCACATTCTCAATTGATTGACCCACCGGCTGTCTTTTCAGCTGAACCTGCGGTCGAACTCGACTTGCCGCAAGATCTCCAGTACGCACCGGACGGAGCCTCGTTCTTTGTGTCTGGTTATGACAGCCAGAACATCCAGGAGTATGACGCCTCGACAGGTGCACTCCTGAACGATTTCGCGGTTCCCGGAAACGCATCGGGTTTCGCAATTAACGCGGCTGGCACCTTTGCGTACGTGACCCTCTACGAACAGAGTGCCGTTGCTAAGGTCGACCTCTCGAGTGGCGAGGTAACCACAATCCCAACCCCGAATGTTGCGCGTCCGCATACCGCGACAATCATGCCGCTCGGAGATGTGTTGGTCGTAACGAACGGTGCAACCGGCAACACGGCGATCATCAACCTGACAACGGACTCGGTCGTAGAGACGACAACTTGGTTCCACTCCTTTACGAACGTTGGAATCAGCTTTGGCATCGGGACCCCAGCGTACCGTTTCAACGATGTCGTTCCGATCGACAACGACTACGTCGTTTCGGCGAACGAATCGATCCGTGCCGATCCGGGACCATTCAATTCTCGCATCCCTGAGATCCAGTTCCTGAATGTTCGAACCGGCGTTGTCGAACGAATCCTGACCGATCCACTTAACGGAGATGCGACGATCGATAAGCCCTTCGACGCCGCGGTTTCTGGAGACGGCAGCACGCTCGTCGTGGCAAATAGGAACGGCAACGTTGGCACTGTGTGGGTTGTAGACATCGCCACCCGTACTATCTCCAGTCGCTACACGGACTTCGGAAATACATTCTCCACTGGTAATGTCTTCGTCAATCAGGACGGTAGCCGCGCACTTGTTGCTGACGGTGGCCAACTGGTTGTTGTCGATCTTGCTACGGGTGTGTTCGGTCCTCGTCTTTCAACGAACAATGTCGGTAGCGGTGGCTTCGCCGTGTCTGATTTGTTCGGAACCGGCGATACCGTGTTCGGCGGCAACGAGTTCATTCCGATCGTCAACCTCCCCAGCCCACCCGCCGCGGTCACCGTGTCGTACAATCCAACCGCTCTCGACTTTGCAGAAATCGGGAATGCATCCCCCGTCGCACCAGAGGCAGCGATCACGAATATGCTCGGACTCAAGGCCGAGCAGTTTGTTATCGTCGAAAGCGGTAGCGTGAAGGGGACAGGCGATGTCCAGAGGCTCGGAGACAACCCGGAAGCGGATGTTGCACGCTGGGTTGCTGTTTCGCCGAACGGTGACTTCGCCGCCACGAGCAATCAGTTGACCGACAACGTTGGCATCTTTGATCTCACTGATAATTCTCTCGTCGGCTATTTCGATGTCGGCCAGTTCCCTCAGTTCCCAACGTTCACGCCTGACGGTAACAAGGTCATCGTTCCCAACAACAACTCCAACTTTGTGAGCATCATCGACATTCCTAACACCACCGTGCAGGACGTGAGCATCGCGTCCGGTGGATCACCCGCAGGGGTCGGCGGCTCGTATGTTCAGGTTTCACCCGACGGGAACTTCGCTTACGTCTTGAGCACCGATTCTCCCGAAACGCTCTATCGACTGAATCTGAATACCAACCTCGTCGATGGCGCACCGATCCAGGTCTCGGATGCCGACGATGAACGCGTCAATAACTTAGCGATGAGTCCTGACGGCTCGATGCTCGCGATCCCCGGCGTATTCTCGGATGACCTGACGATCATCGATACCGCGACCTTCACTATTAAAGAAACTCTTTTCGGTCTCTTAGAGCCAACCGAAGCCGCCTTCAGCCCAGACAATCGGTTCCTCGCGGTGGCCAACCGCCTTGACAACTCGGTTGAAGTTTTTGATGTAACAGGACCGAATGCGGTATTCACCAATGAGTTGATCATCTCGGGCGGATCCGACGCTATCCCGGACGACTGCTGCAATCAGCAGGCGACGGACGATCCCACCCAGGTTGAGTGGCTTGATAACAACACTTTGCTTGTTCTCAACAGCGGTGCCGAGATCGACGGAACCACGAACGATGCCAACGGCGTCCGCCAGCGTGCCTATTCGGTCACGAAGATTGACGTTACCAATCACCCGGCTGTCGATGTGGACTGCACCGACGGCTGCGATCTGACCGAGATCCCGATCATCATCAGTGATTCCGATGCCCAGCCCGAAAGAGCCAATGAGATGGTTGTGGATCCTGTCAACGGAAATTTCCTGGTCAGCTTTGGCAGCCGGAGCATCTCCACCGGCGGCGGACGTCCGGTCAACATCAACAACCAGGGCTTCATCCGGTCATACAGCGCAACAACAGGAGCACTGCTTCAAGAGTTCGCGGGCAGCGATTCGTATATCCAGTACGGAACGCGGAGTGCTGACAACTCCCGCATCGTCTTTGTCGCGCCTCACGGAGAGGATCTCAACTCCTTCACCATCGTCCAAGATGCATCGCCTTGCCCTGGAGATGCCAACGGCGATTTGATCGTCAATGTTGATGACTTCATCGCGGTTCTTCTGAACTTCGGTTCAGATGGCTCCAACGGTGGCGACGCCAACAGCGACAGTGTTGTCAATGTGCAGGACTTTATCGATGTCCTCCTGAACTTCGGAACAAACTGCGACTGAGCGTCCCACGGTTCCTTGTTCATCCTTTAACAAGAGACACTGCACTTAACCCGGCGGCTCGCCGGGTTTTTTTGTTCATTGAGAGTGCGATGTCTGAGTTTGATACAAGAGCACGCCCGGGAGGACTCGAACCTCCGACCTACGGTTTCAGTGATTCCGACGGTTTCCCGCCGGCCTGGACCATCTCATCACCCGCCGCGTGATCGCGGGGAGGGTGCCGGGCGCTGTCGCGGGTTATTGCCGGGGTGGCTCAACCGCTGGCCTCTACACCTTCCGTCGACAGGCGTCTCTCTGTTGAGAGGCGCCACCCCGTCGGCGGCTTGGCTCGGGATTGCCGTCGGCTCTTCGCCGGGGCGGGTTCCCCGAATTCACCCGGTGCGCATCGCGAGCTTTCGCCCCCGAGGCCCTCTTTATGAAGGAAACCGTCGCTCTATCCGGCTGAGCTACGGGCGCTCGATTCGGCACGCTCTCACGCGCCACAGATCGAGTATACCCGCCCCGCACTTGCCAGAGAGGGCCTTCATGCCCGAACATGATTCTGACACCACGGATGAGCCGATAGTGGTCATCTCCCAGCAGGAAAAGGACTGAGACGAAGGCGTTCGGGACGTCAGAATCATTGCACCGATGGCCAGCCCCTCGCACAAACAGAAACGAGCTTCACTGCGAGCGAGGAGGCGTCGAACACGCATCCTCGCTGTTGGCTGCTTCGCGATTGTCATTATCACAGCAGCGTCGATCCTGATGTACGCGGGGGGACTCAACCGCCTGGTACTTCCGGCGATCGAGAATCGCTTGGGCGCCACAGCCACCGCGGAGCGTGTCCTCGTCACAATCTCGGGCGACGTCGTGATCCAAGACTTGACGCTCGAACTGAAGAATCAGCCGGGTGAATCGGCCCGCTTCATGAAAGCCAAGACCATGCGGATCGGGCTCGATGCGAGCGATCTCCTGCGTGGCACGGTCACCCTTGAATCGATCCAGGTTATTGAACCCGAATTGCTCGTCTCGGCATCTTCAGACTTCGTGCTGAACCTTGCGAAGATCAACCCAGGTGTTGGTTCAACCTCGCCGCTCCGCCAGGTCCCCGAGATCGGCATCATCGACGGTGTCGTCGTTCTGGCCGAGCACGACGACCTGGGCGCGGTCAGAGAGTTCAGCCGACTGAATATCCAGGGATCCCTCCGCCGAGATCCTGACGATGCCGATCGTGCGGTGGTTCAGCTTGTGCAGAACTTTCCTGCTGGAACAGGCAACCAAAGGACCGGGTTCCGGATCTCTGGCGACCTCGACGTCCCCGAGACAATGATCTCTCTCAAAGCCGAGCAGATCGACCTCGCACACTTCCAGCAGCTCGGCGTCCCAGAACGCATCCGCGATGTCTGGGAAACACTCAACATCCGCGGCGAAGTCACTTCAGTCCAACTCGACTACGACGTCGTCGACCGTCTCCGCCTCGGCATGGTGCTCGACGGGGTCAACATGAACATCCCGATCCCGGCGGACGCTCTTCCCGGCTCAAAGGGCAGCGATCAGCCGATCCGCGTCGAAGATGTTTCTGGTTCGGTTGCTTTCGACGAAACCGGACTCTCGGTCGACGTGTTCGGTTCGCTCGAAGACCTTCCCTACTCAATCGAACTCGACACGGATGGTCTCTCGACCAATGCACCGCTCAGCTGCATCATCAAGAGTTCGGGATACAAGCTCACCCGAACCCCCAAACTTCTCCCTTTCGCACCAAAGGTCGTGACGAACGTCCTCGAGCGATTCGGCTCTCCTGTTGCCCGCCTGAACACCACGGTGCTGATCAGCCGGGGAGCGATACAAGCCGACGGTTCCGCGGGCAACCTTGATGTCTCCGGCTCGATCGAGATCTCGGATGGAACAGCCGCTTACTCCGACTTTCCTTACCCGTTCGAAGGTATGCAGGGACTCATCACCTTCGATGAGAACGCGGTCAGGATCGTCCGGCTGACCGGCTTCGGCCCGTCAGGCGCGAAGCTCTTCGTCACCGGACATGTTATGCCGCCCGGCGACGGCGCAGAGGTCAAAGTCGATGCCTACGTGTACGACCTCCCGACCGACGAGCATCTCGAAAACGCTCTTCCGCCATCACGCCGTTCTGTTGTCGACCTTTTGTTTTCAAAGCGGGCGTACACAGAGCTCATCACCGCACTCGAGACGCTTGCCGCGGACGGCGAATCCGACTCTTCCGAACTCCTGCAAGTCATTCAAGAGGAACAATACGAACCGGGCGGGACGGCCGACTTCGAGATCAACGTCCTTCGCCCGTTGGGCCAGGCCACTCGCTACTCAACCGATATCACGCTGAGCCTGCAAGACGCCGGGATCCTTCCCAGCGCGTTTCCGTACCCCGCGATCGCCGACAGGCTCGTGGTGTTCATCGACGACCAACCCGAACTAAACCGCCGCATCGCGACTGTGCGAGAGGCGGCCGTCCGTGGTTTATCAGGCATGGTCGGCAACATTTCAGGAGACATCACACTCTCGAATGGCCCAGGCAAAGACCGCCCGAGCCTGTGGTTCGCCGCGCACGATGTCCCCGTTGATCGCTTATTGCTGCAAGCGCTCCCAGCGGGTGAAGAGGACGCCTCGCCCCGCGAACTGGTCGACACCCTGAACCTGGACGGAATGGTGACGGTGCAAGCGCACATCCGTCCCCCCCTCGATCCTCGCGCGACAGGAAACATCGGTTTCACTGCCGAGGTGCAGTTCCGTGATATCGAAGCCAACCCAGGAGGCAACGCTTCACTCGATGACCCTGAGAGCGTTGCCCTGTCAGATGTCAGAGGGATATTGACGGTGACCGAAGAACGCCTCGAGCTTCAAAGACTCGAAGGAATCCTGGGTTCCGCATCTTTCTATGGTGACCTGGAAGCCACATTCGATCTGACCGACGCCGCCATCGTGCCCGAACTCTCCGGACAATTCATCGTCGATGAACTCGCGGTTCATGAGCGTGTCGAGAAACTGATTGAAGCTCTTGCGGATGATGTCGCCGACCAGATCGCGCATTGGCGCGAACGTTTTAGGCCCTACGGTCGCCTGGACGCACAGATCGATCTCACCGGTAAGCCAAACGACATGTCGTTCTTTGTGACATTCGATGACATCAACAACGTCTCGTTCGATGCACTCGACGGACGTGTC
>JBCDAP010000089.1:0-6717 GCA_039185335.1 Planctomycetota bacterium
ATTTTGTGCTGCATAAAATTGATTATTGTGCAGACAAGTTGGTGAAAATGTTTGCCGATGGTGTGCGTCCGAGTAGGTTAATACTCAGGAGATCGTCATGTCGATCGTAGAAGTAGCCAAGATTGCAGGACTCTCACACTCGACCGTCTCGAGAGTGATTAATAACCGCGAAGGCGTCGCTCCAGAGACTGCTAAAGCGGTTCACCTGGCAATGAAACAGCTGGGCTATACGCCACCGGTGAAGCGTCGAGGTCGTCGACCCCGCGATTCGCACACGCCCACAACAGGCACCATGGCACTCCTTATGGTTGGGACAGACGCGATGTTCGCGCGAGCTCCTGTGACCGCTGCGGTGTTCCATAGCCTCGAACAGTCGCTCACCGATCATGGATACAACCTGATTGTCTCGCAGGTGGGGGCTGATTGCCGTATTCCGCCGAGCGTCGCGGAGGGTCACATTGATGGATTGATCCTTCACGGATACGCGCCGCCGGCAGAGCTTCGTCGTCAACTCCAAGTCCACCCCAGCGTGTGGGTACTGAGCCAGCGATCGATTCAGGGGTACTGGGGGGATCGTGTTGCTCCGGACAATGAAGCGATCGGGCGTACAGCCGCGGAGTATCTCGTTTCGCGCGGGCATCGAAGCGTTGCCTATTTGCACATCAGCGCTACACACATCGGTTTCCGTGCACGCGCGGAGTGCTTTGTCGAGACCGCAAAGGAACTCGGCGCAGAAGCGCACTTGCTTACGGATGACTCTTTGATCCAGTCGCCGAGTTGGCGCGAAGAGTACGCACCCGAAGCCACGGAGAAGATCGTTCGTCGATTGATGGATCTCCCCGATCCGCCGACAGGTGTCTTTGTTCCGCGGGATCGGCTGACGGTTCGCGTGTACCGGGCGCTCCGGTCGATGGGAATCGAGCCCGGGCGTGATCTCGAGATCGCGACCTGCGATAACGAGCCGATCCTGGAAGCGCTCGATCCGAGGCCGACGACAATCGACATCCAAGCCAAGCTTATTGGGAAGAAAGCTGTCGAACAGCTTATCTGGCGATGCAAGAACCGTGATGAGCCCACCCGGGCGCTCATCAGTGTGCATCCCGAACTCATTGTTTCATCTGATTTAGGTCACTCTCATCCCGCCCCTACAGGTTCACCGAGGAGCGGTCCGAGCCGGGACTCATTTGTTTCATAGGAGAACTGACATGGTGCTCGAACAGCTAAAAAAACAGGCACTTGCGTGCGGCCTGCCGCTCTTTGTGGTCGCGGGTCTTGCGTTCGGCCAGACCCAGGTTTTGGTAGAGGATGGATTCGGCGATGGCGATCGAGATAACGATGGAACTCTCGAAGGGATCAACGCTGACTCTTCGGATGTCGGAGTTCCGTGGTATTTCTTCGACGGTTTCTTAGATACGACCGCGTCAATCGCGGACGATACCGTTGGCATCGGTAACGGTAATGCGCTCGATGTCACCATGATGATCGACAGCCCGCGTGGTTTTCTCACCAGCTTTGCGCAGCCTGTCGATCTCGCGAATGACGGGGATCGGCTTCGTGTGGTTCTTACCGCTCGTGTGACTGAGTCGCCTATTGATGTTACCGACGGTAGCACCTATCCGACACGCAACGGTGATCGGAGATTCCGTGTTGGCTTTTACAATAACAACGGCACGCCCGAGCCTTCTGCCGACTTCCCGGCGCCAACACCCCCTGACACCGGGCCGACCGATGATGACACTGGGTACTTGCTCGTTGTTGATGTCGATACACCTGCGGGCAATACGCTGAGCATCTTTGGTGATAAGGCTGATGGCATATTGGGCGGTTCATCGGTTTCCCTTGGCGCTACCTCGACAAATACAGCGTTTGGCATTCAGAATGATGCGGTGAACGTCGAGCTTTCGCTGGTCAGGACAGGTGATACGATTACTGCTTCGGCCTTTATTGATGGCCAACTTGATCAATCAGGCAGCGCCTCGACCGCCGATATAGCGGCCGAGAATCTTCCATTCTCCTTTGACTATGTTGCCTTTGGTACTTGCTGTGTCTCGCTCGACTACCGCGTGGACGACATTCTTGTCGAGTTCATTCCCGCTCCAACAGGGCCGGTGACTACAGATGGCTTCGAAGACAACGACTGGAACAATGACGGTGCTCAGGACACATTCCCGAACGATTCTGCGATGATCAATGACGCGGATGATCGTGGTTTCAATTGGGTTCGTGGTACGGGTGTTGGTTCCTTTGATGTCTTTACGGTTGATGACTCCTCCGGCATTGGAACCGGCAATGCTGCCAATCTGTTTAGCTTCACTTCGAGCACGCGTGCGATTGTCGCGGGCATCGATCAGATCGATCTGGTCAACCCGGGTGACTCGGTCTCGTTCTCCTTCGATTTCCGTGCCAGGTTTGCGCCACCAATGAGCGACCGCCGTTTCCGATTCGGCATCCATCACGATGGTGGTACACCGGCGAGCGAATCTGACAATGACCTCACCGACGACGATGTTGGGTACATGGTGCAGATGGATACCGGTTCGGGCGCCGAGCCTCAAGACACCGGCGATGATGATGTTGCCACAATCCGAGGTGACCTTCCCAACGGTCTTTTTTCCGGCAGCACTCGTTCTACCGGAGCTACCGCTACTGTCACCGTTGAGGAGCCCGGGAACGCGGCTTTCGAACTCGGTGATACCAACACTCGGCGGCTCGAACTCCGCGTGACTCGGCGGTTTGACGAGGCGCTCGGCTTTGATGTGAACGACCTCGAACTCTATGTCGACGGTGTGCTCGCTGCTTCTGGCACGGACGACGAAACTCGCTCGACGCCCGTTGTGCCGGAAATTCCCGTTACATTCTCATTCAACCAGATCGGGATCGGCACGAATAGCCTCGCCAACCTTGATTACAACATCGACAATGTGGCCGTCGTATTTACGCCAGCGAGCTCGGACTCCACGAACTTCGACGGGTTTGAAGATGGCGACCGCGACAACGATTCCGTCGCTGAAGGACCCGTCAACGATGCCTCCGATGAAGGCTTCGCGTTCTACAAATCGCGTGGATCTTCCAGCTTTGATGTCGCCGTGATTGATGATGCTTCTGGGATCGGCACTGGCAATGCGCTGAGTATTCTGCCAACCACGACGAGCACACGTGCTGTCTCGGCGGCATTCGATGACATCACACTCAATCAGGTCGGTGATTTTATCAGACTGAAGTTTGATGCTCGCGTGCTTGGGGTGATTCCGACCGCCGACCGTCGGTTCCGTTGGGGCCTGCACGACAGCGCTGGTACACCTGTAACGCAGGACGGCGGTACGACGATGACTTCCGACGATGCTGGCTATCACGTCCAGATCGACACGGGGCCAGGTGCTTCGACCACCGCGACCATCCGAGGTGAAGTCGATCCGGGTTCGTTCCTTGGTGGATCGACGCGATCCTTCGGTGCAAATTCGAGCGATGTGAATGTCGCGTTTGATGACAATGACACGCACTCTTTGGAATTGGTGATTGAGCGTGTTTTCGATTTAGGTCTTGGTGCCGAGACGGTCCAGGCAACCTTCCTCTTCGATGCAGTTGAGGCAACTTCGGCCGTTGATGATGACACTCGTGATCCACCACTCAATCCGAACATTCCCATCACCTTCAACTTCAACCAGGTTTCGTTCGGTACGAACGGTGTCAGCAACCTGAACATGCTCATTGACAATGTTGAGATCACAACGAATGTTGTGCCCTGTGCATTCGATCTGACGGGTGACGGTGTCGCGGATATCTTCGATGTCGCGGCTTACCTGAACCTTGCAGAAGCGATGGATGCTGCTGCTGATCTTGACAATGACACCGATGTGGATGCGGACGATGTCGGTGCGTTCCTCTCGGGCGTGGCCTCTGGATGCCCTTGATTATTGAAGCAAACCTTCCCGCCGAGGTGGAAACGCCTCGGCGGTGAATTCCTCTGGTACTTTTCTCCGCTTCCGACCACCTTCGCCCACTGGCAAAGAAGGAGAACCGGCATGATGCTTCACTCAAAAACCCCACGCAGGCTTGGTTTCACACTGATCGAGCTTCTCGTGGTCGTTGCCATCATTGCGTTGCTGATCGGCTTGCTCTTGCCAGCACTCGGAAAAGCCCGAGATGCAGCGATTAGTCTCCAGTGCTCGAACAATCTGCGACAGATTGGCATTGGGCACGCAGATTGGGCTGTCGATCATGATGACCAGATCATCTGGCCGTACATACCCGGCTCTGCGGGGAACTCGTCGTCGGACCAATGGGTTGGGAACGATAACCGGCTGACGAAGTATTGGTGGCAGATCATGGGCGAGCGTATGGTCGATCGTGACAAGCGAGAAGAACGATTCGAAACGTTTCGTTGTCCGTCCTGGAAGCCACAGTACACGAATGCTGAGATCGCAAACCCCGACGCAGATGACGAGGGGCTTGTTCCCGAGCAGATTAGTTTCCGTAGCGGCTACGGCATGAATAGACGCCTCCTGGCGCCCGACAATTGGACGAGGTATCACATTCCGCTGAGTGAAGCGCCGACGAACCAGCTCAACCTCATCTCAGTCAGACCTAATCTCCGTGATTCGCTCATCAAGGCGACGATTTCTCCGAGCGACGCGAACCTGGTTGAAGAGCCCAGCAACCCCGACTACAAGGCTCCACCCTGGCGTTTCAGCATTGTGAAGTACCCCTCGATCCGAATCATTTCGGGCGACAGCGGCAACAACTGGCTCGATCCCGGACGCTCGGCTCCCTTCTGGTCCACTGACGCTGACTTCGAAGGAGACCCCGAAGGCTCTGGTGACCCGCACCGGCACTCCGGCGGGCAATACAACACCGAGGTTGGTGGATCCGATGGAGGTCTCAGGATTGTTGAAGAGGACCTTTTAACAGGAAGAGCGAATTACCTCTTCGTCGATGGACATGTCTCTGCTCTGGAATCCTTGGATGCTGCGCAAGCTTGTATCGATCCCACCGGATCCGTGACCGATGTCCGTGAGTTGGCCGGTAGACCCTAACTCCTTTCCTTTGCGGTTCGAAGACCTGCATGACGAGCAACAAACCCGATGTTGAGTGTGGGTCATGAACGAGACTGGATCACTTTGGATTGAGTATGTCGTTGTCGGTGGATACCTCTTCTTTCTGATTGCTGTTGGCTTTGCGATCCGAAAGTTCTCATCCGACGATAGCGATTATTTTCGTGCAGGGTGCAAAGGTACATGGTGGCTGGTTGGTACATCTGCGTTCATGCATATGTTCAGTGCATGGACATTCACTGGCGCCGCGGGGGCAGCCTTTGAGGCGGGCTGGTCAGACATGGTCATTTTTGCGGCCAACGTCCTTGTTTTCTTCTTGACCTTCTTGTTTCTTGGGCCCTGGTTTCGCCAACTCCGGGCTGTCACAGGGCCTGAAATCATTCGCCTCCGTTTTGGCCCTGCTACACAGCAGTTTTATGCATGGATGCAGGCTTTCCTTGGGTTGCTTTACGCCGCCGTTTGGTTGTGGGGACTTGCGACTTTTACCGCTGCCGTCTTTGACTTCAAACCGATTGCCGAAGCGGTCGGTCTCGTGAGCAGTGAGGGTGAGGCTCTTGAAGTTCAACTTGTCATCATCGTTACGGGAATCATTGTTGTTGCCTATGCCGTGACTGGTGGTTCGTGGGCTGTCATGGCAACAGACTTCCTTCAATCTCTCATCCTTCTTCCGATGACCGTTCTTGTTGCTTTCCTGTGCCTGCGCGAGGTTGGCGGCCTCTCCTCCATGCTCGATATGATCCACGAGCAAGATTTGACCGAACGCTTTTCGCTCATTAAATCGACCGAAACGCTTCAGGAGTACGCCGAAGAATTTCCGCTCGGAAAGTATGGTCTTTGGTTTGCGCTGGCGGCCATCATTTACAAGGTTTTTGTGTACTCAACTCTGCTTACCGCACAGCGGTACTTCGGTGTGAAAGATGGCAAGGAAGCGAAGAAGGCAGGACTTCTTGCGGCTATCCTGATGGCTGCCGGGATGCTCATCTGGTTCATCCCGCCTGTCGTGGCTCGGTTGACCATGCACGATGAGGTTATGGGGCAAGAAATGTCCAAACCCGAAGAAGCCTCGTACGCCGTGATTGCGCTTGCACTTCTTCCTATCGGTATGGTCGGTCTTATGGTCGTTGCGATGCTATCCGCCACCATGTCGTCCATGGATTCGGGCATCAACAGGAACTCTGCCATCTTCGTACGCGATATCGTTCCTGGCATCTGTCGTCTCTTCGCGCTTCGGGAGCCGAGCGACCGCGCTCGGTTTGTTCTTGCGCAGATTGTGTCCGCTGTCTTCGGAATCTGCATCATCTGTATTGCTCTTTACTTTGCAGGTGGTGACAGCAAGGGCGTGTTTGAATGGATGCTGGATGTCGGAGGTCTTGTCGCACTTCCAATGGCCACACCGCTTGCGCTCGGGTTCTTCATTCGGAAGGCGCCGTGGTGGGCAGCTGTTGCTAGTGTTCTCGTTACGATGGTTCCCTCGACACTCGCTTTTTTAGCCGAGAGTGAGTGGATGGCTGAGCAAGTCCTGAAGGCAAAGATCTCTGAGGACTTGCTCAGCCATCCACTCACTCTCGGCTAAAAAAGCGAGTGTCGAGGGAACCATCGTAACGAGAACACTAGCAACAGCTGCCCACCACGGCGCCTTCCGAATGAAGAACCCGAGCGCAAGCGG
>JBCDAP010000090.1:0-6711 GCA_039185335.1 Planctomycetota bacterium
CCGATCCCAATGCTTCGTGTAACGACTCTGCATCGGGTCTCAGCACGACCTCGCCGGGCAGATTTGGTGTCTCTGGATCGGGGTTTTCGAGGCGATAGATGTCCGCGTCGTCAAGGCCGGGGTCTTCCATGAAGACAGTGTACGCGAGCGCAAAAAAGCGGGCCGGCGAGGCCCGCTGATCACTATCAATTGGTACGGTGAACTGTTCGAAGGGGGTGGGTGTTGCCTTTAGCCTTTGGCGAGCCCGGCTGCGCGCTTCCAGGCGCGGAGCTGGCCCAGGTGGTCCATCTGATGGGCCATCGTCATGTATGCGACGCCGAAGCCGACGGTCGGGAAGAACTCACGAACGGATTCGACCGGATTCTCGTTGGCCATTTGCTCATCGGTTGTTTCAGCGAGAGCAGCGCTTGCGGCTTCAAAGGACTTGTCGTAAGCAGCCCAAAGCTCGTCTTTGGAAAGATAGTCGCTGGGGTTATCGGTGGGCAGAGAGCCGTTGCCGTACTTGGCTTGAGCGTCAGGAATTTCTCCGGCGCCTTCTTTACCGAGCATGGCAAGGATGAAGTTGTTGGAAGAGGCAAGATGCCCGAGCGTCCAAGCAGGGTGGTTCCGAACGCCGGCTGGCTGCTCGGTCCAGCGATCGGCTGGGACATCTTCCAGAAAACCTTTGAGCATGTCGCGTTGCATCGAGAAAAACTGAGCGGCGTTCGAGCTGAGCATGGTCAATCTCCTATCGAGTGGTTGAAACGCAATGATATCGACACTCAAAGGAAAATGTGAACGATCAGTCAGTTATTCCAGGGGGTGCCAAAAAAAGGCGGGATTCCGACGAGATCAGCGCCGCCGACGAATCGTCGCGAATGCAGCGCAGGCGGTGAGCATGAGGCCTGATGGTGCCGGGATCTCGGTGAAGCGGAGGTCATACTGCATCTGTTGCTGGATGGTTCTGCCAATGAAGGTTGGTGAGCCGGAGTTGCCGTGGCTTATCTGTGCCGTCAGGCGATAGGTTCCATCGCCGAGCGTGCCCGAGAGTGAGAGGTTATCGCCGGTCGTGGTGCCCGCGACAAACGCGTTGGTGCCTTCTTCGGTGATCCTGACTTGCGAACCGGCGAGGTTGTTGTCGAAGAAGACCGCATCAAGCTCGTAGCCGGTGCCGCCAGTCACGGTGAAGATGACGGTCAGTCGGATTGTGCCGTTGACGCTGCCCGTTCCGCCTCGCAGGTACTCGAACTGATATGACGCGGAACCGTTAGCGCCGTCGTCGCGAATGGTTGCGCTGCCGTTCGAAAGACCGTTCATGAACGAACCGTTGCTGGTCGGTGCGAGCGAGAGTGCCGAGCTCACCGAGAGGTTCTGTGGGAACGGATCAGGCGTGATGCCGTCAGAATCGGAATCAGAGCCATTGGGGAAGACACCAGAAATGTTGTGATTGAAATTGGCGAACATCGTGGCGTTGGTGATGGTCGCTGCGGCATGCACAGATGAGGTCAATGCAACAGCAACCGCGACAGTGGAGGGGGTGCAAAGATTCAGCATGTTCTTTCCTGAATGGCTGTGCTCAGCAAGCCTTCTAAGCCGGTCGTCACCCCACGGGCGACAAACAAGATCCCCGCATTCGGCTTGCTGAGATGACGTGTTACAAGAACCTACTGCGCCAGGGGGCGAAAGCAAAGCACGGTCAACGGATAGCGGGACAGAACCAGAAATCGTGGGTGCGTCTGGTGTGACACAACACGTGTGGAGCACACATGCAGAGAGCTCAATGCGACCTATATTCTTAGCCTATGCGTTAGCAAGCCGTTCGACCCGTCAACATCTTGGGTACGCGAGCGGATCCATGTTTACCGCAATGCTCAGCACCGCCCCTCACTCCCCCGAGTCCAGCACCGCCATGAAAGCCTCTTGAGGGATGTTCACCGATCCGATGGACTTCATCTTCTTCTTGCCCTTCTTCTGCTTTTCGAGCAGCTTGCGTTTGCGTGAGACGTCGCCGCCGTAGCACTTTGCGGTCACGTTCTTGCGTACACCTTTGATGCTCTCGCGTGCGATGATCTTGTCGCCGATGACGGCTTGGAGCGGGATCTCGAATTGATGACGATCGATCTGCTTCTTCAGCTTGATCAAAAGCGAACGCCCTCGCTTGTCGGCGGTCTCTTTGTGCGAGATGAACGAGAGCGCGTTGACCACATCACCGTTGATGAGCACATCAACCTTGGCCAGGTTCTCCGCGTGAAAGCCGATCACTTCGTAGTCCATCGTGGCGTAGCCCGAGGTCATCGACTTCAGCTTGTCGTAAAAGTCATACATGATCTCCGCAAGCGGGATCTCGTACGTCATCATCTGCCGGTTCTCTCCCAATGCCATCTGCGACTTAAAGATCGCACGCCGGGTCAGGCACAGGCTCATCACATCACCGACATGCTGGCTCATCACGATCAGTTCAACCCGCGCGATCGGCTCGCGGAGTTCTTGCCACAGCGAAGGATCGGGGAGGTCGGCGGGGGACTCGATGATTTTCGTCGTCTTGTCGCGGAGCAGCAGCTCGTACGTCACGTTCGGCGCGGTCTGAACCACATCAACACCTGCCTCACGCTCGAGACGTTCCTGGATGATGTCCATGTGCAGCAGGCCGAGGAAACCGCACCGGAAGCCGAAGCCCAGGGCGTCGGAGTGAACTGCTTGATAGGTGAACGAGGCGTCGTTCAGTGCGAGCTTCTCCATCCCTTCGCGCAGCGATTCGAAGTCCGAACGCTTGTTGTCCTCGGAAGTCGCTGGATAGAAGTCGCAGAAGACCATTTGTTGCGGCTCTTGGTAGCCGGGCATCGGTTCGTCGGCCGGGTCGTGCTCGATCGTCAGTGTGTCACCCACGCGGACATCGCCGAGTGATTTGATGTTGGCGATCAAAAAGCCGGTCTCACCGGGACCTATGGATTTGAACTTCTCGGGCTTTGGTGTGAGTTTGCCGATCTCTGTGATGGTGTAGGTCTGCCCCGAGCTCATCATGCGGACTTTGTCGCCCACGCTGAGCGTGCCGTCGAACATCCGGATCGAGATCACCACCCCTCGGTAGTCGTCGTAGTGCGAGTCGAAGATCAACGCACGCATCTGCGGCATGGTTTGATCCCGCGGCTCGGGCAGCTTCGCGCAGATCGCATCGAGCAACTCGTGGATCCCTTGCCCGGTCTTGGCGCTGCAATAGATGCACTCTTCTGCGGGCAATCCAAGGATCTGCTCGATCTCCATCGCTACTTCATCCGGCTGCGCTGCCGGCAGATCGATCTTATTCACGACCGTGATGATCTCGAGGTTGTTCTCGATCGCCATGTACGCGTTCGCGACAGTCTGCGCCTGCACGCCCTGAGTCGAATCAACCACCAGCACCGCGCCTTCGCACGCGGTGAGCGCCCGCGAGACTTCGTACGAGAAATCCACATGCCCCGGGGTGTCGATGAAGTTCAGCATGTAGTCCTGACCGTCGTAGCGATGCTTCACCGTGACGGAGGAGGCCTTAATGGTGATGCCGCGTTCGCGTTCAAGATCCATGGAGTCAAGAAACTGGTCGCGTGCCTCGCGATCAGAGACAGCGCGTGTCTCTTGAAGCAGGCGATCCGAGAGCGTGGACTTGCCGTGGTCGATGTGCGCGATGATGGAAAAATTGCGTATGTTCGGCATTTACAGGGGTCCGGTCTGAGAACCTTGGGGCTGATGGGCGTGTGAAGAGGATATGCAAATCTCTCTGGAGAGAGGGAAGTTCCGCAAAAGTGAGGGGAGAGGCTTGATCCAGTGACTTGTCAGGCTATCCTAGGCTCTGCTGGGCCATGCCGAACCTGTAAGAGGCGTGCGTCCGTTTTCTTCCCGGCACTGGAAGTTAGAGAGATAACAGGAGAGTCACGATCATGACGAAGTCTGCTATTGCTGTTGCTGCTGTCGTTGCCACCGCTGGTGCGACTCAGGCGCTTTCGATCGAAGTCGCCAACGAAACCATTCCCACCCAGAACACCGACATTGGACCGCTGAACTTCTCGTTCGACGAGTTCGGTGCCCTCGGCCTCGGCCCCCTCGCCGTTCTCACCGGCGTCGAGATCTTCCTTGAAGGAACCATCTCCGGCAACGGCACCATCACCAACAACTCCACCGAAGACCTCACCGCTCAGCTCGCTCTCGACGGCGAAGTCTCGGTCTCCACCAATGTCTCCGGCCTCGGCACCTTCGAACTCGCCAAGGTCCTCCCCACGCTCTCCAACGGCGTGGTCACCCTGACCCAAGGCCAGTCCGACACCGTCGGCCCCGGCTCCGATACCGACAACACAACAGGCAACTGGACCGCAGGCGCCAGCGTCCTCGATGACACCGTCATCGCTGAGTTCGCCGGCAACGGCACCCAGTCCGTCTCCTTCCTCTTCGACGGAGAGTTCAACGCCAACGCTTCCTCCACCTCGGGTCAAACCGACACCACCATCACCTCGACCGTTCAGGGTGCTGGTTCCTTCCGCGTCGTCTACATCTACGAAATCATCCCCACCCCGGGCTCCGCAGCCCTCCTCGGCGTCGCCGGCCTCGCTGCTGCTCGCCGTCGTCGCGCCTGATAAGCCGACAACACTGATCTCGCGAATCATCAAACCCACAGGCAACAGCCTGTGGGTTTTTCTTTGGACTCCTGGAGTATCTCGCGCGAAGAAGATCTATGTGCCATTGGCAGCTTGCTGCCAGTGCTCCAGGAATTTGGCAACAATGAGCACAGGCAAGTGAGTGAACTCAAAAACACATGCCAGATGGTGTGCCGTCTGCGAGATGCTTTCAGAGTGAGTGCGATTGGCTCATATAGAGTTATCGTCGAACGCGCCGTCCGGTCCGCTCAAAGAAGATCTCTGAGTCCGGCTCACGATCCTCGACTGTTCGTTGCCGTCCACGAGCTTCGTAGTTCAGCAGCTGGTCCGCCGCCGGCGCGACCGGCTCGGGCAACCATCCCCAGAGCGCCGGAGGGCCCGCGTTCGTCACCGTCGTGGGCGGGTGCCAATGGAATCCGAGCGGCACAACCGAATCGAATTCTTCGTTCTTGCCGAAGTACTCCCAGGGCCGATCGATCGCCGGCGCTCGAGACGAAAACTCCCGTTGCTTCACGATGTCCACCGGGATCCACTCTTCTTGGTCTCGTTCCGCGTCGTACAGCATGAACTCGACCCAAGCCGTAATGATCGGGAATTTCTCCTTGTCCGACTCGGCAACATCAAAACCAACCACCAATCGCGCCGGGATCCCCGCAGCTCGATAAACAGCACAAAGATAGTTCGCGATGTCGAGAACAGGTCCCCGACCTTCAATCGCGGCATGACGGGCACCCAGAATATCGACCCCATTCAAGAACCCCAGCACCGTCGGGAAAGGGCCACGCGTCACGATCTCGATCGAGTCTTCCACCGGCTGGTAGCTCTCAACAACTTGCTTCGCGAGAAACTTGGCAAGCAAGTAGGGGGGGAGCGCTCGCGGGTTTCCTTCTGTCCATTCCTCAACAAGATTGCTGAAGATCTCATCGTCCGATTCGATAAACAACTGCGGCTGCAAAAGCGACTGTGCCTCCGCCGATCGCTCACCGACGTCATACCATCCAACCGCAGCGGCACGCTTCTCATCAATACGCGTTTCGAAGGAGATCACTTCCATCTCAACACGAAATCGGATCGTGTCAGCTCGGATATTGAACGCTTCGAGTTTCGCCAGCGAGATGCCCCCCTGGTAGCCGTCGAGAAGATCGATCTCATCATCGACTTCTTCGTCTTCAACAATCAGGATCGCTTCATATGTGTCTTCGAGCGCCTCGTGCGCGCTTGTGTCCGGGAAGATCGGGTACACGAACGAGCTCCGTTCGAGCACGAACGCGCGATCGCGCGGCACGTCATTCGGAGATCGGATGACAACCTCGGCCTTCATGGTGAACTCTCGAAACGGACTCGGCAGATTACGGAGAATCGGGCCAGGATCATCACGCTCTTCCGTGAAGACAGGCTGTGCAAAGATCGGGCTGCAAACCAAAGACGCGATCCAAGCAAGGGCAACACGATGATTCATACCTACTCCTCGAGAAGAAACACTACCCACGGTTTTGCATAAACCGCGCGGTGTGCTCGAAACGCCCGTCCAGGAATGAACGCAGCGGGTCTTCGATCCCAACATCACTCATCGCCTGACGCATGCACGACAGCCAGGCGTCGACCGCCGCCTCATCAATCGGGAACGGCATATGACGCATCCGCAAACGAGGATGCCCGTGTTTTTTGATGTACAACGCCGGCCCACCGAGCCAGCCGCTCAAGAATTCGTACAGCTTTTCTCGAGATTCCGTCAGATCTTCCGGGTGAATTCGCGCCATCAGTTCATCGTTCGCAACGTGATCGTAAAACGCGTCAGTAAGCGATCGAACACGTTCATCCCCGCCCAACTGGAGATAGGGCGTATCGGCGTCGCCCCAAGCGTTCGCTGTGCTGGAATCTGGTGAGGGAATCTCCATATCCAGATTTTACCGCTTACAGCGTGATAAGAAGCGTTACGGGAAAGCCAATACCAGTCAAACGAACTGAATTTAGGGGGACCCATGCTCCTCGTCCGCCAGGGTCAGGCGCCAGAAACCGATGGTCTGCCGAAGAACATGCTCGAGTTCTTGATCCGATCGGCGATGCAGCAGGCTCGCATTCACACCCGCGTTCCACAGCATTTCTC
>JBCDAP010000091.1:0-6701 GCA_039185335.1 Planctomycetota bacterium
GCGCCGTCCACGCGGAGCGCAACGTCCGCGGACGGCAGGCCGGGCGCGGGCTGGGCGAGCGCGTGGCACGCGGGCATCGCCAGCATCGCAAAGAGAGCCCACGGGATAGATCCGGCATAAGGGCGTCGTGATCTCATCACGGGGCCTCTCTCGGCTGATTGATCCAGCCATACCGCTCCTCATACCCGTTGAACGGGTCGCGGTCGTCGAAGGCGTCGGCCTCTGATTGACGAAAGTAGTCCGATCCACCACGGATATAGACCGAGTTGCCCTCGAATCCGCGCTGCCCCCGAGCCCCGGGGACGACGCTCGAGTCCATATCTTCGATCGGGAAGCGCGTGGGCATCACGAACAACTCGGTCGAACCGTCGATAAACAGCATGTGACCGCCGTCGCTATGCCGCTGGGTGATCTCGTCATTGTCTCCCCACTTGCCATCGGGGAACATGCTGTTGCTCGCCGTGTCTTCTTCGACGAAGATCGGCAGCGTACGAAACGCAACCGCGGCTCCATTGTCGATCCGCTCGCGCATGTCACGGCGTTCGATCATCCGCTCGCCGGTATCAAAGTCAGCAGGATCACTTCCGGTCAGATACACCGCATCAAACTGGTTGTAGGCCTTCGCTCCGCCCACCCCGGCTGGCATTGTGTAGTCGAACGCGATCTGCGCATCCTTGACTTCCAATAAGTCTCGGAACAGTTCATCGAAACGGGCGTTGTAGTCAGCCCGGTCGGAACTACTCAAGAACTGTCCGTCGAAGCTGCGTCGCTTGTTTGAAGGACACGCGGCGAGTTCATCGACGTTATCCACATACTCGTTCACAATGCCATAGCCATACACCCGGAACTGCCCAGTGAACTCGTAGTAATACGCCCAATCCGCGAACTGGAGCGCGTTTTCATCCGAGATCCGCCGGCGACCATCCGCAGGAATAAAGCTCGAGGGCCACAGCTGGTCTCTGTGATCGTTGACGTAGAGCTGTGCCGCGATGCCGAATTGGCGCATATTCGATAGGCATACGACTTTCTGTGCCGTCGCACGCGCCTTGCCGATCGCGGGTAGCAGGATGCCGATGAGCAACGCGATGATCGCGATGACAACCAGCAACTCGATCAGGGTGAACGCCGGTCGTCGCTCGCGGGGAGCGATCGCTGTCATGGGCAGCCGGGGTGCGGGCAACGCGTACCTCTTTTCATCCGCTCGTGGTCGATCCGCTCGAGCATCCCTCTCGGACGGCTTTCGTGCAACGTACTCAAACCCGGAGCCCGTTGCAACAAAACAATGCCCACAATCTAAAATTTTGGTACATGCTGAAACAAACTGCAACAAAACGCCTCGCACGCGTCAACCTGTGCGGTGGGCGCTGCGACACCGATGCCAAGCCCACGGATTCCGCAGCACGATCGGGCCGTTCACAGGGAGTTAGTTCGGGATCATGCCCGCGTCACGCCCCGTGTTGGGTTGCTGAAACAACTCGTCCCCGATCGGGCAAAAACTGCTTGACAAACGCCGGTGCTTTGGTCAGAATCGAAACAGAGTGGAACAATCGTGTTTCGGGAGTGTTCCCCCGCACGACACCAGATCCACCGGAAGAAACGCGAACCGATCGCGTCTGCCGACACACTCTGAGAGGGAGAGACGAGATGAACAAACTGATGGCTATAGCAACCGTGCTGGTTCTCGGTGCGGGAGCGGCCCAGGGCGGGCTGCTCAACGACGGCGAGTTCGACCAGGGCGAGACGTTCTGGGGCAAGTTTGGCAATGCCGATTTCAATGATTTCTTCGGTGGCGACGCGCACGCCAGTTTTTTCGCGGACGGTACCGGCAACTTCGGGGGGGTGTTCCAACTCGGTCTGGCCGCCACGCCGGGGACTATCTATTCGTTCTCGCTCGACAACGTCCGCATCGAGAGCAACTTCAATGCCGACTTCCGATTCGGGCTGGAGTACTACGCCGCGGACGACTCGACCAAACTCGGCGAGACCCTGTCGTTTATCGACACGAGCGATCCCAGCGACGGGCTCGTGACGGGCGACCGGCTCTCGTTCTCGATGGAAGCGACGGCCGTCGCCGGGGCCGCGTTCGTCCGCCCGATCATCCTGTTCGACAACGCCGCGCCGGTGTCGTCGTCGCAGGCCAACGCGTTCGTGTTCTCGGCCAGCCTCGGTGTCGTCCCCTCGCCGGCGACGCTTTCCCTCGGTCTCGCCGGTCTCGCGGCCGCGACCCGACGCCGCCGCTGACACACAGCGACCCGCGGTCCACCCGAAAGAGTGGACCGTGGTTTACCCGTAGCATCGAAGGAGCAGGACGCCCGATGGGACGACAGGGAGCAACAGTCCGCGACATTGCATCGATCGCCGGTGTGTCGGCGGCCAGTGTATCTAGGGCGCTGCGAAATCCCGACCGTGTCAGCGACCGGACGAGAGCCCTCGTCCGCGACGCGCTCGATCGCATCGAGGAAAGCCGCACGGGCTACGCGCCACAATGCGTGGCCACGATGGGCTGCCTGTTCGTCGATTCGACGAGCGGCCCGCGATTCAGTGGCTTTGACGCGACGATCTGGGGCGGCTTGGCACGCATCGCGATCCGGCACGGCGCAGAGATCCTGCTCATGAATACCGACCTGCGGTCGGGCGGCGAGTCGATCGCCGGCATGATCCGCAAGCGCGGCGTCGGGTCGATTGCAATCCGCTGCGACGACAACTCAGAGCCTCTGCTCGACGAGATCGCAAAGGTCAACATCCCCGCGATCACCGTCGCACACAAGCACGACCACCCCAGCGTCGGGTACGTCTGCGTGAGCAGCCGCGAGAGTTCGCGGGAAGCGGTTGAACACCTCACCCAGCTCGGGCACCGGCGGATCGCTTTCTGCCGGAACATCGTCAACGACCAGGACCACGCCGAGCGTGCCGACGGATACCTCGAAGCACTCTCGCGGCACGGCATCGAGCCCGACGCGTCCATGATGATCTCCGCACAGCCCGACGCAGAGGGCGGCGCGACGGCGATCAACCGATTCCTCGCGTTGCCCAAGCCGCCCACGGCGATCTACTTCGCGGACCCGCTCCCGACCATCGGTGCCCTCCGGCGTCTGCACGAGCTCGGGATCCGAGTGCCCGAACAGATGTCCATCGTAGGGTTCGACGATGACAACGCGCGGTCGCTCGGGTGCCCCAGCTACACGGCAGTCTGTCAGAATGCGCCCATGCTGGCCGAAGTCGCAGGCCAGTACCTCTGCCGGATGATGCTCGGCAAACTACCACCGCAACCGCCCAGAGTCGAGTTAGATAGCTATCTCGAAGTCAACGGCACGACGGGTCCTCCAGAGTTGGCGGCCAAAAACTGATCTCTCGAACGGGAAGCGATCTCTGATGTGTCAGACGATCTCTCGTGCGTTGCTTACTCCGAGCGGCGTGAGCCTCGCCAATCAGTTGCCCTGCCCCCCGAGAAACGAGTCCACTTGCTATGCGGCGATGCTACGGGCGGGACGTATCTGGGAATGCACGTAGAGCGTGGCGAGGATCCGGCATTCGACCGAGCAGATCATCAGCAAGTTGCGCGAGGCGGAGACGCTGATCGGGCGGCGGCAAGAGCACTACAACACGGCTCGGCCGCACTCATCGCCGGGGCGCCGCCCGCCGGCGCCGGAGGTGGTCGCACCAGAGAGCTGCTCCGCTGCCCACCGGCGGCACGGGGAACGACCCTTGGAGTGGCATCGTCACTGGTATCAATGATGTGGGCGGGTCGACTCTGATTCGACGCTTCCCGGTGTCGTCCGCTTCACGCGATCAAGGGACGGGGCCTTCTTGACCCTATCCCCTCGACGGGCAGGGACTCCGCATTCCATTGAGCGCGTTATGGCTCTTCTCGTGCACTCCGCATGCGCCGAATGGCCCGCGCAAACCGGTTGTCCGAGCCGAATCGGTCTATTGCTTCGCGCTCGATTGCGCGCAACTCGGTGATGACGCTTACCGCTTGCCCAGCCTCTCCCGCGTACTGCACACGCTGCGCCCTCGCATACCAGGTTCGCGGATCATCCTCTCCGCTGAAGTCGGTATGGATCTGTGCAACCCGGTCAATGTGCGCGAGGGCTTCAGGCCACTCGCCACGCGCCGCATACAACTCTGCCAGATCTTGTATTCCCTTGAGTGTGAGCCGAGTGCTCGGACCAAGCGTGCGCTCGACCGCTGGAACCGCTTGCTTGAGAAGCTCCTGAGCCGCGTCCATGTCTCCGAGTCGTCGTTGGACATCCCCAAGTTGTATCATCGCGTTGAGCGTGTTGACATGATCGGGCCCAACCAGCCTGCGCCATGCCTCGACAGCAGATGACAGGCCATCGCGAGCCCCTTCAAGGTCGCCACCCGCCATGAGTAAGACCGCACGATTATGCACAGCCGTTGTCCATGATGGATGGTTCTCCCCGACTGATTGCTCCAGAATCGCGATGCCCGCATCGACCCGCTCTATGCCAGCTTCGGGCATGCCGCGTTTGTGCATGAGCACACCGCTGCCAATTTGCGCGTTGGCCGCATCCGGCGCTGAGACCACGACTCGACCTTCGCGGATCTCTCGAAGCAGGCGGTCGTAGATGAGACCCGCCTCATCCATCTCGCGTACTAGTTGAAGGGCATTTGCAAGCTGCAGAGACGCCTTCCATGGCAGGCTGGCGTCGGTGATGCCGCGTGCTTGGTCCACAGCCTGACGCAGAGTCTTCACTGCCTCGCTGAAATCGGATGCACGATACTGCGCTTCGCCAAGAGCGATAGCCGCCTCAACGTGCTTGTCGATCGCGCCGCTGACCTGCCCCCCAGAAACGAGTCCACCCGCTATGCGACAATGCTGTGGGATGGACACATCTGGGAAGGCGGGTTTTCTATGGCGAGGATCAGGCATTCGGCCGAGCAGATCATCAACAAGCTCCGCGAAGCGGAGGTGCTCTTGGGCCAGGGGATGAAGGTCCCTGAGGTCACGAGGCAGCTGGGTGTGACGGCGCAGACGTACTACCGCTGGCGGAAGGAGTATGGCGGCTTGAAGACCGACCAGGCGAAGAAGCTGAAAGACCTCGAGCGTGAGAACGCTCGGCTGAAGAAGCTGTTGGCCAACGGGGGGCGATCCCCCATATGCCAGACAGTCTCTCGTGCGCTGCACGCTTCGAGCGGCGTGAGCCCCGTCAAGCGGCAATCAGAGTGAAGATGAGTCGAGTTCTGGCCTGATCCCTGCTCCCGGGGCCCTATCGCGGTGGGCCAGGAGATTGTTGTGGGTCCCCAGGGCCAGTATGGGTGTCATTTTTGTCCATGGGCAAGTGGGCGTGTTGGGCTGTAAGCCGCGCATGAGCCGTATCTTATCGATGTCCTGGCCGAAGAGCGTGGACATCGGAGGCTCAACGATGTTGGATCGAGATGTGGGCTCCTTTTGGCCCGCTGTAGACGCCGTTTCCACCCTTTTTATGCGTGGATACCTGACAGCCCGGGCTCGGGCATTCAGCCATCCGTCGCCGATGGTCCGTATCTTGGCCCAGCGCGATCACGCGTACTCGGATGCCGTCCTGCTCCAACGCGAGCTGGCGATTTTCCGGAGTCAGCGGCAAGGCCGGTCGCCGAAGACACGTGCCCACTACGCGCCCAAAGAGCGGGCCGAGATCCTGCAGCTGATGCGGCTCCGTGGTTGGTCGACGAAAGAGGCAGCAGCTCATTTCGTTGTGCATCCAAACACCATCCGTAACTGGAAACGTGCACTTCGGGACAAACTCAAAGCTGAGCAAGTGGTGGGGGCCTCTCCATGGAACAAGCTCCACGAAGGCGTGCGGTGGCTTGTTCACGAGATTCGAGCATTATGCCCCGAGCGCGACTTCGGTACACGCACCATTGCACGGCACATCATGCGTTCCGGGATCCAGATCAGTAGAGCATCGGTAAGGCGTATTCTCGAAGAGCAGGCTCCAAGATCTGCGCGAGTCGCCATCGGCCCGCGAATCAGGAAGCCTAAGACTGCACCTGATCACCTTCTTCGGCCTCATCGCGCGCACCATGTCTGGCATGTGGATCTGACGACGGTCCGCATCCTTTGGATGAGATTCGAGATCGCGGCAATCATCGACGGCTACAGCAGGAAGATCATTGGATTGCACGCATACAAGGGTTCGCCGGCGACCAGCGATCTACTTCGTTTGATTGACTCTGCGATCGGTGTCAATGCGTGCCCTCGGTTCATGATCACCGACCGCGGTGGACAGTTTCAGAAGGCGTTTCATTCAGCGATGATCCAGCGGGGTGTCAAGCACGCTCGGAGTCCTCCGCGGGCGTGGCAGTTCAATGCTAGGGTCGAGAGGCTCTTCTGGAGTTTGAAGTGCTGGTGGCGGGTGTCGCTCATTCCGCCCAATCTCGGCGCCATCCAGAAACGGCTGGATGCATACGCCCTATGGCATAACCGCTACCGACCACATGCAGCTCTCGGTAGACTAACACCAAGCGAAGCGGCTCTAGGAACGCATCTTCTCGAGCCCGTGCGATTCGTGGAAGGAGGTGAACTCGTACCCAGTATCAAGATCAGACGACAGCACATCGGCAACGATCCGCGATTGCTTTATCCAATGATCAAGGTGATGCCAAGACATCGTTCGGCGGCCTGATGATCGCCGTTTGGAAGGGTGCAACAATCTGCTGGCCCGTCGCTCTACCACTATGAGGTTGTGATTGGGGCC
>JBCDAP010000092.1:0-6690 GCA_039185335.1 Planctomycetota bacterium
ATCGATTGTTTTCCTGTTCGGCGAAGACGCCACCAAAAAGCAACACACCGAGCTTGTTCTGCCCGACGGCTCCCTCCTCCCCGTTGCCCTGAGCAACACAGGTGTGAGTTGGGTGCTTCTGAACGCCCACCTCGCAGGACGCGCCACTCTGGATTACTGCTCACTCAGCGCGTTCGCTGTCGCCGGCAGCACTTTCATCTGCTCCGGACCTTCGGGCTCCGAAGGCATGCTCTCCATCAATGGCTCGCACCTGGACGTCACCGTGCCCAGCGGAAAGACCCCTGTGATCGAAGAGGTTGAGGGGCTCGCGGTCGTGGTGGCGAACGAGGAGCATCTCGATCAGATCCAGATCTCAAGCGACGGCCAGGTCTTTGTTGGCGCTAACGCGTTGAACGACGAGGAACAACCGATCTCTTCATCAAAAACTGTAACGCAGATTGCCGCTGATGCATCGGTGTCGGATGTTGAAGCGTCCTCTGCAACCCGATCCCCGACCACTCCCAAGCTCCAAGAGTGGGTTTATGCAACAACGGAAGATTGGCTCGATGGCTCCTCCGATCGTTACGCACTGATCTCCGGGCCCTCATCTCTCCAGACCCTCGGCGTTTCGTCCGGATACGCATGGCTGCGTATCCGCTTCAAGCAGTCGGCAACTAAGAAAACCCGTGTCTCGATGCCCTTCCTGGCCGACCGAGCGACGATGTTCCTCGAAGGCGAAGAGGTGGGCGTGCTCGGCGTAGGCCCGGGAGCCGAAGGTTTCGAAACATCCAAGTCGCTCCGAAAAGGAGAGCTCACAATCACCGCACTCCTCGACAGCCTTGGGCGTGATGCGATCGGTTCGATGATGAACGAGCCAAAGGGACTCTTTGGACATGTCTACGAACTCGCGGCCGTAAAAGGCGCCGCATCCCTCGTGGAAGATGAACCGATCGACCCGCTCGACGTCCGTACACCCGTCTTCGGCTTGCACCGCGGCGAACTGACCGACGCCCGCCGACTGACATACGAAGTCACGCACCGGAAGAAAACGCCGCTGATCCTAGAAATCGGCGACTTGCCGGTTGTGTCCGTCGTTCTCCTTAACGGCGAAGCAATACGGGTGGTCGACCCCCACCGCCCAACCGCGGTTCTCCTTGACGACGAAACCACAACTCGCGGCAAGAACACCATCCAGATCGCCATCATGGGAGACGCAGGCGAACTCGAGAAGGAACTCAAAGCCCAAACACGCCTCGTCGAAGGAGTACGCACCATCTCCGCCGATGCGCAGTGGGCTTTCGGCAAATGGGAGCCGCCCACAAAAGGGAAGTACAAGAAAGTCGACCGCGCAGATCTCAGCGGCACCAAAGCAAAGGCGTACGCCGCCAAGCCCGGCTGGTGGAAATGCGCCTTCGAAGCGCCCGCCGGCTCCCCAGGCTTCTACGTCAAATGCGAAGGCCTCTCGAAGGGCCAGATCTTTGTCAACAAGCACAACGCCGGGCGGTACTTCGTAACAACCGCCGACGGAAAAAATGTCGGCCCGGGCGATTCGGTCTACGTGCCCGCGTCAGCGCTCAATGACTCCGGCAAGCAGGAAATCGTCATCTTCGACGAGCAAGGCTTCACACCCTCGAAAGTAAAGATCTCTTACTCCGCCTGAGCGCTCGCAATACGCCGTTCCATCTTGCGGACCATTCCGCGACGCATAAACCACTGCGGCAACCGTGGCCACATGTTCGCGAAACACATCGCCACACCAACCATGCGAGCCGCGGATGGCCAAACCTCAGGCTTCGGACGTTTCAGACCATTCACGATCGCGTTCGCTACCGTCTCGGGTCTTTGCATCAGGAAATCAGGCGAGTGATCGTCGAGCGATGAACCCGCCCCCTTGGGCGGTTTGCTCCGCCGTTTCGCTTCGTCAAAGAAATCGGTCTTCGTTCCGACCGGATGAACCGAGGACACTTCGATCCCCGAAGATGCGAGTTCCATCCGCATTGCCGACGCCATATGCCACTGCGCCGCCTTCGTCGCGCAGTACGGACCAAAATACGGCACGGGCAACTTGCCGATGCAACTCGATACGATCAGCACATGCCCCTCGCCCCGCTCAATCATGGAAGGGAGAGCGGCCTGCACCGTGTGCATACAGCCAAAGAAATTCGTCTCGAAGATGTCCCGCAAACGGTCTTCTGGTACTTCATGAGACCTGGCTTCAAAGCCAAACCCGGCGTTCGCAAGAACAGCGTAAACCGAGCCAAATTCGTCAACACAAGCACGGACTAGCGCCTCGTTATCGGCGCGATTCGTCACGTCGCATTCGACTACAACCGCACGCCCACCCGCCGACTCAATCTCGCCCTTCACCTCTTCCAGCCGATCCACACGGCGTGCACCCAGCGCAATCGGCATCCCCGCCCTCGCACAGGCAATCGCAGACGCTCGACCGATACCCGATGACGCACCGGTAATCGCGATGGGCTTCCCTTGAAGTTGTTTGGTCACGTGCTGGCTCTCAATCAAGTCCCGTCAGGACAGTTTCGAGTTCCATCGCATCTTTAATCTCACGCGATTGGACCCACTTCACAGTCCGATCCTGAGCGATGATGACAGTACCACGCGAAGCAACATTGAGATCAGAAAAGTAGAACCCGTAGGCCTTGCAAACGATCCGATGCATGTCGGCCAAGAGCGTCTGCTTGAGGCCTAGCGACTCCGCCCAAGCCGCGTGCACAAAGAACGAGTCGCACGAGATCCCGACCACCTCGGCATCATGGCTCGCGAACCTCTCAAAATCCGTCGTGATGCACTTCATCTCGGTTTCACAGACCGGCGAGAAATCCATCGGATAAAAACACAGAACCACCGCCCGTTCCTGCAGACGCTGAGAAAGGGTCCACTCATTCCGGTGTTGGTCGAGCAGCGTGAAATCGGGTGCCACCTCGCCAATGGCGATCGGGTTCTCTCGGGTAGCTGAGTCGGCGGTCATCATGCATCATCCTTGTCAAGCGGGGCCTCAGTATGGAGCGCTTTGCAGAACGCGCCCTGCGGCGCTACGCTTCCCTGTTCCAGCGAAGTGTAGCGGAGCAAGGCATGACCATTGTGGGCACTCTCGAAACACGTTACGAAGAAGTGATGCAACGAGTCCGCGAAGCAGCGGAGCGTTCAGGGCGAACGGCCGAATCGATCCTCACGGTCGCGGTCGGCAAGTACGCCGAGCTCGAAGACATCCGCACGCTGATCGCCATGGGACACCGAGATTTCGGGGAATCCCGTGTGCAGCAACTCGTCCACCGGGCCGTCATGATCGAAGAACAGATCGATCGCGAGCACCGAATGCCTCGGGTCACAGCCGAGGGCGCAGGAATCTCAAAGCAGGATCCGCTGCTCTCGGGCGACGATCTGCGTTGGCACATGATCGGCCGCCTCCAACGAAACAAGGCGAAGAAACTCATCGGTGTCGCCCGCCTCGTCCACGCAGTCGACTCACTCAAGCTCGCCGACGAACTCCAGCAATACGCCATCAAGAAGGACATCGAGACCGACGTTCTCGTCCAGATCAATTCGACCGATGAAGCCGACAAAGGCGGCGTCGCTATGCCAGCCGCGCCGCATCTCGCGCAGCAAATCGACGACATGTTCCCGCTCCGCATCCGAGGCTACATGACCATGGGCCCAACGTCGCGGGACCGCGCTCAGACGCAAGACGCGTTCGAACGCACCGCTGACCTCTTCCGCGAAACCGCCAAGACAGGCCTCGGCGACGGACACTTCAACATCCTGTCGATGGGCATGTCCGGAGACTACGAGATGGCCATCGAAGCCGGAGCCAACATCGTCCGTGTTGGCAGCGCGATCTTTGGCGAACGCGAAGTCGAACAAATCCCAGAAGAGGATTAAGTCGAAAAGGTTCACTCACTGACGATAAAAGCCCTGTAGATCGCCCGCCTGAGGTTCCCAATCAGGATCATTCAGACGCCGAGCCATGTTCGACCACAGACGCATGTCACGTAACTCCGCAGGGGTCAACGCTTCCACGTGGCCGTCAAGCATCGCAATGCCGACACGCCCACCGCCCATGCGAGCATCGATATTGCCCATCTGCTCAGGATGCAAAGTCTGCGAATACTCTTCGCTCGACCACTTGATCCCTGATCCCGAAATAAAACCGTCTTGTCCCCACCCCGGTGAATCGATGTACTCCCAACCGGGAACCGTTTCGACCGATTGACCGTTCAGCATCGCCGTACCCTTCGGAGCACCGGACCAGAACGCGTCGTAATTGTTGACAGCACCGAACGACGAAGTCAGCTCCGATCGCGCCGAACCAAAGACGACGAGGGATGACGGATTCGCCGCAAGGGAAACACGCCCCAAGTGGATTGGGAAGCCCTCTCGCTGGTGGCTGCCAACGTGATAGTTCATGCCAAAGGATGGGCGAACAGAAACCTCGTACTGCCACGACCAATCGGCCAATGGCTCAGGTGCGCCATCGAGCATGTGCTCGGCGTAAGCGCCTTCAAGGACCGACCCTTTCAACCCGGCATCCATGTAGACATACAGACGCCACGTCCATCGACGCAGTGCCTCAGGAAAAGTGATGTCAGTCCCAAGATGGTCCTTGATGTCGTAAGCAAGCTCACGCCCACCCTGCGTTTGGACGTACAACGAGCGATCAGAAAGATTCCCATCAATGGGGTGGTCGTTGTGATCAGAGGAGTAAGTGACATGCGCGACCATCAGCGACCGCAACGCATACAAAGAGATGCTGTCTCGCCCGGCTGCACGTGCCTGCTGCAACGCCGGCATCAAAACCGCGATCAGGATCGCGATAATCGCCACCACCACAAGCAACTCGATCAGAGTGAAAGCACGGGTTCGAAAGGCACAAGGTTTCGTCATACTTGCCTTGTTCGTCAGGGAAAATAAGTATCGCACTATCGGCTATTTCTGATCTTCAGTCTAGTGAATCCGCAAAGACAAGACTATTTCCGATTCAACACGACTGACCAAAGTTCAAGAGAACAGCAATAAAATCAGCCACGGTAACTGTTCCATCACCATTCGCATCGCCCTGAGCCGGGTTGGACTGGCCGAAGTTCAGCAGCACCGCAATGAAATCGGCAACATCCACAACCTGATCACCGTTCGCATCTGCACAGTCAGAATCGACGACAGTCAGATCGAGCACCATGGCAGCCGCGATTCCATCCGCTGTGTTGCGCATAAACATGGAGGGATACACACCGCCCGCTCCGCCGGGCGAAGTGAACGCAACTGCGGGATGGAGCGTCGCCAAGACGAAGCCAAGCGTGCCATCAGCAAGGCCCCGGGCGACGTAGCCGTGGATATGTGGATCAGAAACGTCAACCGTAAAGGTCATGTCCAACGAAGCTTGGAGGAACTCATCGGTCGGGATGAGTTCGCCAGGAGCAATCTCGTTCGTCATGCCAATCGCAAATGGAGTGACCTCGAACGCATTCGCACCGGCGTTGGCATCATCAACATTGTTCGAAACATCACGCGGCACCCCGGCTTCATCAAAGTCGATGGCAAACACATGACGCGTCTCGAAGAAGTTGCCCGAAGGCCCGTACCCTTCAAATCGCGGAGAGAACAGCGGCGGGCCGGGCGGATCACTCAGATCCGTGGTGAACCCGGTGTAACCATTACGGAAGCCCGCTCCGAACAGGGAAAACGGACGCCCAGCATCAGTGTCCGGCGTGATCGCGCTCCGCCCAGTAAGGTCGTACGTATCCGTCGAATCGTATGTCGGATCGTAACGGAGCGGGTTGGCGACTTGTCCAACAGTCCAGGTGATCACCAAAGAGTGAATCTGGTAGTCGCCAAGATCAAGACCGGTCGGCACGCCTGCGGCTGCGGTGTCATACGCGATCTGGAGCTGAGAATCCCGAGCATCAAACTGCCCGACCAGATCACCGACATCGGTGGCTGCGTAGACCGGCTCGACCGTCAGCGAACGCTGGGCAACGAATGGATAGGTGCGCGAAGCAAGGCCGGCACTATCAAACTCATAAAGAGTGCCTGTCGAATTCGCGAAAGCCGAACCAACCAGCAACAAGGGAAGACAGCAGATACAAAGGTACTTGCTCATACCGGGCTCCATAAAAATCACACCGAGCGGTGTATCGCGCGGTGCGGATAATACCGATTATTGAGACCAAGTTGCAACAAGATCCCAAAGAAGGCCAAAATCCTATCAGGCACGCCTACGTCGTGCTGCAGCGAAACCAAGACCTCCCAGGAGCAGACCTGAAGCCGGGGTAGGAATGATCTGGATGTTGTCGACCTCGAAGTTAATGAGGGTCGGAGTGGGCCCCCCAGTAGGAGGCACCGAAGCCACGAGCTGGATGTTGCCAACGTTGGAGAAGAGCGTGTTGAAATCGATCTGCTGGAAATCGAGCTGAGGCGAATTGGGGTTGATATCGATGGTGACTGTGGCCCACTCACCAGCCGCGACGGACTGGAAAGAAGTGGCGTTGACAGCGGGGTTATTCGCCGGTGTTGCGAAGCGGGCACCGAAGAACACAGGACCCTGAACATCGTGCTTCACATCAAACGAGAACTGGGTCACTCCAGCAGCGATCCAATTGCCGAAGAAGCCCGGGTCGGTTTGGTTCGTCGAACGCACGAGCGTTGAGGTCGTGATGGTGACACCAGGAGCAGGTGTAAACGTGATGAAGGCGTTTG
>JBCDAP010000093.1:0-6659 GCA_039185335.1 Planctomycetota bacterium
CCGCGCTCGATCTCGACCGGTCGAGACTGGATCTCTCGCGTGATTCGCTTGATCAGCAGCGCGAGTTGACGCTCAAGCAGATGGCGGCACAGGAAGAAGCCCAGCGCCGATCGATGCGGCAGAGCGCGTACCAGTTCGCTCGACGCGAGGACATGGACATCCGTCGCATGATGATGGATCAGGTCAATGCGGAGATGGGCCGGGATTTCCGTCGCGAGCGAGATCAGTTCGATGCCGATCAGTGGATGAACCGAGCCGAGTTCTCGGGGAATCAGCAGCGCGATATGGCGCAGTACATGGCCGATCTTGAGCGGCAGGAGATCGAGCAGCGGATGCGGTTCGAGGATCAGCGTTTCGAGACGAGATCCGATCGTGCGATGGAGGATTGGTTCGCGAAGCAGGCGTATCTCGAAGAGGCGAGGGACACGGAGTACACGGAGCAGCAGAAACGGGAGATCGAGCAGTACGACCAGCAGATCAAGCGCATCCATGATCGTGGCGATCTGAATGCCGATGAGAAAGACTATGCGATACGGCAGGCTCTGAACCGTCGCGATGGTGTTCGCCCGAAGCCGAAGGAGAACCCGTTCCCTGAAGGGCAGGGGGTCGGCGAGGTGTGGGAGCTTCCCGACATCGGATATCTAACCCGTGGCCAGGACGGGACGCCGAAGCTGATCGCGAAATCACCGCCGAAAGAGGTGTACCAGCCGCCGGATGTTTCGCAGATGAACCGACTGCGGAACGACGCGATGGATGTAGTGGGTCGGAAGATCGATCGGGGTTACGTTAATCCAAGCACTGAAGCCGATTATGACCGTCTCGTCGATTCCGAGATCGATCGGATGGTGAATCGCCATCGCGATTCATGGATGCAGGCTTATGAGCCGGAGAGGCATCAGAGAGATAACGTCTTGCAGCAGGTTGAGCAGATGGGTGTTGACCCTGAAATCCTTGCGACACTTGAACAAGTGTTGTCGGATGAACAGAGAATCGCTCTTCAGCAGGAAGCGATAGCCGAGTTACAGCGTCGAGGTGTTGATTATCACGGAAGGCCGGATGTCCTCCTTGAACAGATGTATCTCATCTTCCAGGAAGAGCAGCAGCTTGCGACAACACAGCGACAGGTCCCGTACGGGAGATTTCAGTAATGCCGAGTCTGGTTGATCTGGCGATCGAGGCGAGCAAGCCGAATGATCCGTTGAGCGGCTTTGGTGATGATCTGATCCAGAACATCGATATGGATCACTGGCGTGAGCTGTTGGTGATCGAACCCCCTGAGCAGGAAGAGTATGGCAGCAATATGTTCGTTGAGGATGTGTTGAAGCCAGTTGGCCAGGCACTTGTGAAAATACCTCTTGAGTCGATTAGTGGGGTAATGAAGGTCGCTGAGCGACATGGCCTTGATCCAGTTAAGAACATCTTTTGGTGGGAAGATGGTACAGCTGATCAGGTGCAAGATGTTCAGAAAACCGCTCTTGACTCGAGCGTGTTGAAACAAGTCAATCCTGATCCTGGTCCTATCAGAAGGGTGGTTCGTGGCGTTTCTGGAGCTGTGCCGCAAATTGCTTCTTCCATCACAGCAGCAATGTTGACTGGTGGAGGGAGTGCGGTTGCGCAAGTTGCTGCGTTTGCTGCATCACAGGCCCCTCAACAGTTCGGTGCGACATTTTATGAATCCAAGGAAGAGTTGATCGCTCGCGGATATTCTGAGAAAGAGGCCGAAGACATAGCTATGAAAGAAGCAACTACGGTTGCTACAGCCAGCACCGTGATAAACACGGTTCCTGGTGGCGCGTTTTTTGCCAAGTCACCGATTGGATCCAAAGCCTTAAGCGCCGCGATTTCGAAGATTGTAAAGCAGCAGTCCTCAAAGTACATCATGAGTGGCTTGGCTGAGGGAAGTACGGAAGTACTTGAGGCCATAGCACAAGAGACCGCCAGGCAGTACATCCGTGAAAGCAAAGATACATTTAGTGGAGATTTTTGGCGATCTCTTCCTGAACAGGCGATAGTTGGAACCATTGTTGGCGCAGGTGGCAGGGCGGTTGTAGATCGGATAAGTGATAGTGGTCAGGTCGAGTCGGTCAACCTCCGCGACTGGGCCGCAAAGAATCCCGATGCTGCGGTCGAACTCGCAACGATGGATTCGTCACCGAGCCGGAAGTGGTTCAGGGATCACAATCTCCCGAGCGTGACATCAAAGCAGCGAGAAGGTGCGGCTTCTGCAATCAGGGATGTCATGGCTCGCGTGAAGCTCGCCAGCGAGACAGAGACGTCGCTCGAAGAGATGTTCGGAGGTGAGCAACAGACAGTAGTTGAGCCATCTGTTCCTCCGGGGCCGGAGACCACGGCGACACCGATTCCGGCCCCGGCTTCTGAACCAGATATCCGGGCCGAGCCCGACATCGAAGTCCTTCCCGATCGGGGCGCGGCTCAGATCGGGAAAGTTTCTCGGAAAGACGAGGCGAAGTATTCGGAACGCTTGCTCAAGCAACAAACCGTCGAACTGGCAGAGCGATACGGATTCGAGAACAGACCGGATCTCGAGTACACGGACGAGTTGGGTGACGTTGTTCCGGTCGAGACTCTGACGACCTTCGCGGGAAAGGTTCCTTCGGAGATCCGTAAGGCGTTGGAGGGTGAGCCGCTCGCGCTTCGTTTGCTCAAGGGGAATGTGCCGGGGGCGCTCGGTGAAGATGTGATGTCGTCGATGGGTGCGGACGATATGGTGGGCCGCATCCGCGATTCGTTGCGGAGTTCGTACGATCGTGCCGCCGAGCACCTCACTCAGGTGCAGGGTGATCCGGAGATCGGGCTGAACGAACTGCTGCTGCGGAAGCAGGCCGAGCGCCCCTCGTACATCGGCGACAACCTGACCGGCGAGATCGAGAACCCCGCCGGGCTTGAACCCGGAACAACGCTCAGCATCTTTGGTGAAGAATTCCAGGTCGTGGATGAAGGCGGCATTCGGTATCTGCAATCGACCGTGGAGCCGACTGTTGATAGCGAGGGTTTTGAGCGAGCGGGTGACGTTGTTCAACTCGACGGGGTGGCAACGTTGCCAGTTGATGAGGGCTCGGTCAAAGAGCCCGCGAGATCGCTGCTCGAACAGGTCGAACTGGCGGGTGAGCGTGCGAATCTCCGGATGGAGCGTCGTGCGAGGGAAGGTGTGGTGCTTCGCTCGGGTATTTCGGCGCGCGACATCACGAACAGCAAGGATGCCGCGATCTGGGTTGCCGGCGAGGTGGCAAAGGGAGTGCGCAAGACGAGCGATCTTGTTGCCGGTCTGAGGCAGCGTTGGGCGGCGAAGGATGCTCAGATCGAGGAAGCTGTTCGGCGGGGTATCAAGGATGGCGAACAGAGCGTCGCGGACTATGTGATCCTGGCGGCTGGCGAGCATCTCAAGAAGTCGATGCAGCCGGATCGGCTCGCGACGCTTCTTCGGCGTGCTCATCCGGAGCTGGAAGGGTTCGGTGAACTCTCGCTCGACATCGCCGAGAAAGGGATTGCGCTCGCAAACTCGTACCGGAACGCCGGGCTCGACAAGCCGACGAAGCGATTTGTTCGGATCAAGGAACGGGCGGCGCACAAGGCGGGGAAGCAGGCGGCATTCGATGAATCGCGGATCACGATCGAGCGGCTCAAGAACCAGGTCAAGGATAAGATCGCTCTGCGTGAAGCCCATCAGGAAACACGGCGTGAGGTGGTGAAGCTGCTGAGGAGCATCCTCCCGGTCAAGGAGCGGGGTGAATACGCGAATCAGATCGCGAGCGCCAAGACGAACAATGACTATGTGAACGTGGCGATCCGTGCCCATCGGCATGCCGCGATTCTGTACGGGCGTTCTCTCGTGGCGAAGGTCGATCGTTTGGCGAACACGGGGAAGAAGTCTGGTCGATCGCGGAAGGGTGCCGGGTTCAAGAAACTGCACGCCGAGAACAGGAAGAAAGCGAGGGAGCTGCACACCGATCTCGATCGCTACCGTGATCTCCTGAAGCATCGCGTGAAGTCAAAGGACTCTCCTGTTGGTGACGACGAGCTTGTTGGTGGTGTCCGGAAGATCGAAGAGATCCATGCGGAGATTGCCGGGATCTTCGCCGAAGAGAAGATGCTGTATCGATCACGTCAGGAACTGCGTGGTCAGAGCCTGCACGAGGCGATCGGCACATTCAAGGGAGAAGTGGAGAGCCGCCGTGTTGCTCCGAAGTGGCGTGAGGGTCTCGACAAGAACCGTCAGGAGAGGGTCAGCAAGCTCTGGCGTCTCAACATGACACTCGAGACGGCGGCTTCGGCGGCGAGCAACGACTACACGGGCAAGTCAACAGGTGTGCGAGTGCTCTACGAGAACATGCGTGACGCCGACAATGCGCACCTGGACGAGATCAATCGTCTCCGGCAGAAGGCGGAGAAGGCGCTCGGTGAAGCCGGAATCACAGGTGGGTTCAGCCGGGTCAAGCGTGAGGCGAGCGGTGCGGCCGGTGAAACGAATCAACGCACGATTTCAACATCGCTTGGTGGCCAGCAGGTCAACCTGACGTTTGGTGAGGCGGCGAAACTGATCGCGTCGGATTCAGAAACGCGTTCGTGGTTCGAGTCGGGCGGGAAGATTGTTCTCGATCGGAAGAACACTGGTGAGCAGTACAATGTCAGCCGAGAGGATCTGGCTGCGCTCGAACGAACTCTTCCTCCCGAGTACGTGCGGGCGGTGTTGCAGCTCAAGTATCTTCGCAATACCGAGCTATCCCCCAAAGTCCAGGAGACGCAACTCCGACTCGACGGAACTGCGCCGGACTATCTTCCCGATTACGAGCCGAGACGGCGTGATCTCAGCGGGCAGCAACAGAGTGTTGACGCGGCGATCCGGGGTGAGGGTCAAGCCCAGACCGTCGAGAGTAAAGGCTTCCTGAAAGACCGTGATCACAACGTGAACGCGCCCGTGATCATCGGTGACTTCTTCACGGATTGGGATTATCAGGTCGAGCAGATGGCGCAGTACGTCCACCTCGCCGAGCCGACCAAGATGGCTGTGCGTGTGCTCCAGAATCCGGGAGTAAAGGGTTCACTGGTCGATCGTTTTGGGGAGGGGATGTTCAAGCGGTTGGAGAGTTTGGTTGTGGCCGCGTCCGGACAGAATCAGCGCATCGATAGCGGGAGCGGCAGGTTCTTCCACGGCCTGCTCGGGAACGTCGCTGCTGCGGTTCTGCCTCTGAATCCGGGGACGATCACGCGTCAGCTCGGCGGGACGTTCCGGCTCGCTGCGGAGATCGGTGACGCGACGGCGTGGTCTGCCGGTCTTGCGAGTGTTGGTCAATACAAACTCAGGAAGCTCGCTGCCGAGAGCGGCTGGGTCTGGGACCGTTACTACAGAGGCGACACGTACGCTCGGTTTACTCAGAACGAGCGTGCCGCGATGCAGGCCGTCGATGTTGATAACACGGGGTCACTCGAGATCGTCCAGGACTTCGTGAAGGCGCTCACGAAGGGTGATCTCGGCGGTATCCACAAAACTGCGAAGGCGATGGGCGAGAAGTCTGGTGTGTTCCTCACCCACATGGACGCTGTGAACCTGAAGGTGGCGATGGGTGCGTACATGCACATCGCGAAGAAGCAGCATCCGGATTGGGGCGAGAGCAAGGCGAGATCGTGGGCGTTGGAGAACGCGGTGACGGCGATGCGCCGAACTCAGAACTCGAGCCGGGCGATCGATCAGTCAAGCTACGCGGTGAACGAGAAGGGCAAGCCCGGTTCGCTGTTCAACTTCATGATGTCTGATCCTGTGAACGCTGCGAACAGATTGTTCAGGGCGTACCACAGGGGCAAGGGGCCGTTCGCGGCGCACGCCTTCGCAGAGATGGCGAACGCGGCGTGGTCGCTCTCGGTGGGGCGTGCGGCCACACCGGCGCTCGTCGCGGCTGGCGTGTACGCTGCTGTTCAGCTCGGTCTCGCTGAGGAAGATGAGGCCGAGAAGCTGTACTCGGAGATGATCGAGGAGTGGAGCGATCCCGATCGGATCGGATTGCAAACGATTCGTGAGCTTGCGGGACTGCTCGGGCCGCTCCAAGGGCCAGGGGCGTACGTCGCGGTCGAGGGCGCGAAGATGTTCGATCTGTTCGATCCGCCCCGGTACTACCGCGGAGAAATCATCTCCCCGGCGGGCATCGACAACCTGAATCGGATCTCGTCTCTGTTCAGCTCGAAGAAGACGACCCCGGAGAAGATCGTCGACGGCGGGATCGAGATCAGCATGTTCATTCCTGGCATCCAATCGCTGTACGTCCCGCTCAAGAGAATGCGGGGAACACAGAAGGATATCGACGAGATCAGGGAAGAACGGGTGAAGGCGCTGACCCGTTGATAGGGGCCTCATGAAGCAGCAGATTCGGAACGAACTGGTCGTCACGACGGTCGCGGGGGTGATTTGCGTCTCGCTGGTGATCCTGCTGTCATACCTTTTATAGAGGCAGAACCGTGGCAGGGACTTTGGGGCAGATTTGGGGCAAAAGGTGCTCCAGCGAGACCGTATTGAACCCGTATTCAAACAGGACTATACTAACGTGGGGGTTCGTTTTTCCCTCATAAATGCAACGAAAATAAGCATTTAAGGTACGTTAGAAGACATTTTGCGGGTGTAGTTCAGTGGTAGAACGTCAGCTTCCCAA
>JBCDAP010000094.1:0-6573 GCA_039185335.1 Planctomycetota bacterium
CATCTCTCGACCTTTGGCAACCTCGGCCTTTCCAACGACCGGGATATTGTTCTCGGCCTGGCAAGCAACGACGCATGAGCCGCAACCAGTGCAGGTCGTGAGGTCAATCGTCATGCCCCACTGCTGCGTGCGTTTGCCGTAGTCGTTAAGGGCGCCGATGATCTCGCCCCAGGCTTTCCGTTTCTGGAGCTCTGACTTGGGCTCTTTGTCTTTGTATTTGGGCCAGTCTTCTCTTTTCTTGGCGACGGGGTGGCCCTTATCAGACATCAGCATGTGCCCGCGGGCATCACGCTCAACCATGTGCTCACGAAGAGGGATGGCTCTGTCGGTCTTGTCGTCGAGAACAGGATTGCCCCTCTCGTCGCGCACGATCTCGAAGTAGTAGTGCTCCTGCTTGGCGTTGTAGATGGAGCGGTTTGCCGGCGTATGGCTCTCTAGGCCAAACATGGCCGCGAAGTTGATGTCGCGTGGCGCACCGTAGGCATCCTTGGCGTACTTTTTGTACTTCTCGTCGTAGCCGAAATCGACATCACCGAATTTCTGCCAAGCGGGCAGGTCGATTTCACGGATGAGATTGCGTCCCTTCATCTTCCAGTGATGTTGGGTGCAAGCGATCATGGCTGGTGACTCGCCTTTCGCATCGGTGATGCTGACGCCAACCGCGAGAGCGAGCGAAACGGCTGATGCGGTACCGCGGAGCGGATAAACATCGGTGCCTGCGCCCATCGCAACACGCCCGCCCAGTCGGCGGCCGTTGCCGAAGCGTGCCTCGACAACGCCATCCGGCATACCTGGCTGAACCCAGATTGGACAGTTCACCGTGACGCCATCGATGGTGACCTCAGCCACGTCGACGCGGTTATAAAGCTGCCCCTTCATGAAGTGATCCGGATTCAGCCCAAGCGACTCGGCGGTCGCCTTGCTCATCCGCAACGGGTTGTCCCAGGTGACCTTGGAAACGGTCTCGGGAAGCTCTTGGAGCCAGCCGTTGTTCGCCAGTGAACCATCGCCGATGGATTCGTCGGGGAGGAAAGTGAGTTGGATATCACCCTGTTTGACCGCGGTGCCAACAAACGGAGCGTTGCGGAGTGAAGCTCCGATGATCGCGCTATTGGTCGCCAAGTTTACCGGTCCCACACTCTGCTCTGTCCCAGCGACGACACCGTTATGCAGAGCCAATCGCCAAGATTTCTCGAAATCCCCACGAATGCCTGCACGCATCGTCTCCCGGACAAGCTCAAAGGCATCTGTTGTTTGAAGATCGAGGATGGTGGCGAGGAGTTCGATGTCTGAATGCGAATCGAACAGCGGTTTGATCATCGGCTGAACAACCGAGATCGTCCCGTCAATATCGCGTACATCGTTCCACTCCTCGAGGAAGTGTGTACGAGAGAGATGGGTTGTTGCGAACGCGGCTGTTTCGTTGACTTCGCCGAGATGAATGATCTCTTTCGCTTTGGCGAGACGGTTACTCAAGTCAAGCGAAGTCGGCCCAGTGAATGCAGGATTCGCATCGATCACCACCAGGGTGTCAACCTGATCCGCATCCAGCGCTGCGGCAAGCGTCGCCACAGAATCGGCGCTCGAAGAAGCCGCGTCTCCATCCACAGGCCGATAAACCACCGTCGAGCCGATTGCTCCGAGGTGGTCGTTGATCGTCGCGACCAAGGCATGCACTTCGGGAGTCGTTTGCTCTCCTGCGATGACAACGGCTCGACGCCCCGCGCTAGCAAGGTCAGCCACGATCGCGTCAACAAGTTTCTGATCAAGCTTCTCTGGCAATGCAATGTTCTGAAGACCGTTAAGCCCGAGACCTTGAGCAATGATCGCCGCGTAAGACGCAATGTCAGTCGGCTTGACCGCCAAACGGTGATCCGCTTGTCCTCCAGTCGCCGACATCGTCGACTCAATCTGGTAGACACGGCTCATTGTCGTGTCGTGCGCAACCGCCCCCTTGCGAGTCCCTTCCCTAATGCGATTCTTTGCCCACCCTCGGTGCTCACGCAGTCCCTCTGCACAGAGGAAATCAGCATCAAGACTCAGAATGACATCCGCATTTTCGAGTTTGTGTTCTATCGAAGCAGGACGCCCGAAAGCGAGCTTCAAACCTTCGTGGCGATTCCCGCTTTCACATGCTTCGTACGGCAGCCACTGCGCCTCAGGCCAGCGGGATTTGAGTTGTAAAACCAAACGCTCGCGAGTTGGCGATGACTTCTTGCCAACGAGGAAGAACAGCCCTGCACCGCGACTCGTGTCAAACTGAGAAAATGACTGTTTCGCTCCGTTGGCAAAGCTTGACCAAGGCGTTACCTCAGGATGAGCCGAATCGCGTCTGTGACGAGCGTTGATCAACTCAGGATCACGATCCGGGTCATACATATCGAGGATGGCTGATTGAACCTTCGCCGAGATCGCTCCTCGTGACCTCGGATGAAGGGGGTTGCCTTCCAGCTTGACCGGTCTTCCCTCGAACGACTCGACGATCAAGCCGGTGGAACCACCCTCAGGCAATGCAAACGCTGTCGCATAAAACAGCGGTTTTCCGAGGATGATGTGCTCAGGCTCTTTCTCGTAAGCGAGGATCTTGTGATCGGGACGACGGCACCCGGGCAACGTTGCCGCTCCGGCGAGGGCTAAGCTCGCGCCCATGACCTTCAGGAATGAACGCCGAGTCGAGTCGAGCAACTCGCTCGCGCCTGCAGGGAATTCTCGCTCGAGGAACGAGCGGAACTCGGGCGTGTCGGCGAGTTCTTCCGCACTCGTCCAGTACTCTCGGCCAGTGATGGCGGACACATCGCGCGGTTCGCGGTCCATCTCCGCCGGGAGTCCTTCCTTCTTGGAGGAAGGGCACTGCTCGTGGCTTGGTTGGCTGCTCATCTTCATGTCCGCTTCTTGGCCCCTGGTGATCTGAATTGATCGGTCTTTGGCGTCGCTTTGGGTGAACATCAGTAGTGACACGCAGCGCAATACTGCGGAGGCTGGAGTTGCTTCTCTTCGACCAGCTTCATACCGATCTCCCGAGCGTGGCCGGCGGTATTTAGCTGCTCAGCAACCGAAGCAAGATCGGTCACGCTTGTTGGATCTCCTAGGAGTCCATCAACATCAACGAGGGCTTCCTCGGGATTGCGGTGACAGTCGAGGCACCAGCCCATGCCGAGCGATTCGACCTGGTACGCCGGGTGATCCATCTGGTCCATCCGTCCGTGGCATGAATAGCACGACACACCCGCGTTGACGTGCACAGAGTGATTGAAGTGCGCGTAGTGCGGAACCATATGAATTCGACGCCAGCGGATGGGTTCGCCTGTCTCGTATGACTGGCGAACTTTGATCAGGCTCTGGTTCGTCTTGTGAGCGGCCCAGAGCGTTGTGTTGAGCATGGCTTGGTCGGTGCCGACGTTGCCGTCATGGCAAGCGATGCAAGTCGAGGTCGAAGGGATATTGGCATGCGGAGATTCTTCGACCTGCGAGTGGCAATACCGGCAGTCGATACCGAGCTGTGTGACATGCTTGTTGTGCTGGTATTGCACAGGCTGCTCGGGCGCATAACCCACTTCGAAGAAATCGGGGGTTAAGTAATACCAACCACCCGTAAAAACAACGACAAGCAATAAAGGCAACCCGCCTGCTAGCATTAGAGGCAATCGGTTGGCCGATTTTGGAAAGATGTAACCCACGCAGCGCTCCTGCTCGATCTGGGAAAGTCGATCCTGACACTCCGGCGGGGATGATCCCGTCGGACAACCACAACCACACCGCTCAAACTCCATGCAGCGGGTGGGCGATTCTGGCACAGTAAACAGGCACTGACTCCCGCCTGTCAAGAGCACCTCCCGTCTCGCAGTAAATGAGAATGGCTCTCAACTAGGCATACGAGGCCAATAGCTTTGTTTGCTCGCGTTTCGCAGGAATATATCCCATAAAACAAAATTGCGGATTCTCCCCCACTATCATGACCCGTATGCCTACAGACCAACGCCAACCGACTCTTCTGATCGCCTTCACCCTCGGCTTTGCGACAGCCGTCGCGACCTGGACGATTGCGTACTTCACGCACCACCCTTCGATCCGAGCAACTGGTGTCTACACGCTTGTGCCGCTGATCCTGGTGCTCATCGGCGGAGCATGCATTGCCGCTCGCTCCGCCCGCGAACGCCCGATGTTCGCGGCGAACATTGCATCGTTCATCGCAGTCCTGCTCAATCTCTTGCTGCTCACTTCGGTGCTCGCGAACGAAGACGGCACACAACTGCGTGACGGAGCCGGCCTGGTCATCGGCGGAGCGATCGCGATGGCGTTGATCGCAGGCTCGCTCGGCGCGTTTATCGCAAATCTGCTCCCCGAACCGAAGCGGCCTGTGATTACCGACCGTCAGCGCTGGTTACGTTTCTTTGCGCTGGTGACGAGTGTGGCGGTTCTGCCAGTGTTGTTCTCGGGTGGATTGGTTACGTCTCACAACGCGGGACTCGCGGTGCCAGACTGGCCTGGTTCGTTTCACGCGAACATGTTCCTCTTTCCTTTGTCGAAGATGACCGGCGGGATTTTCTACGAACATGCCCACCGCTTGTTCGGTTCGCTCGCTGGCATCACTTCGATTGCGCTGCTGATCATGACGTTCGTGGTGGAGCGGCGACTCTGGACCAAGGTGTTCGCATCTGTCTTATTCTTGCTCGTGCTTGCTCAGGGCTTGCTTGGGGCAGCGCGCGTCGAAGCCGCCGACGAGCAAGACTGGCAGCAAGCTGCCGCAACTCCTTCGGCACTTGTGAATCACGATGTGACCAACGACTTCGCACTCACAACCGATACGACGTTTTCGATTCTGCTCGCGGGCAAGCACGGCATTCTCGGGCAGATCACTTTCGCAGCCGTCTTGGCGTTCGTCGCCGCACTGGCCATGACCAGCGTGCGTCTCCCGAGCCTTCGCAAGCACGGCTCTCTCCAGACAGCGGCCGCTCTTTTCTTTGTCGCCACACTCGCCCAGCTCGTCATGGGTGCAACAGCGCGACACGCCTCGGCCATCCCTGATCCGTCGGGCGACGGTGCAATCTCGCTCGCCACAATCATGGTCATGCTCCACGCCACGTTTGCTTTCTTTGTGCTTGTGTTCGGTGTGATTGCTTCAGCATTTGCCATACGTGCCAATGCTCATTCGAGTCTCACCCATACCGCCAAAACGACCATGGGACTCCTCGGTCTTCAGATCGCCCTCGGCTTCTGGACATTGCTTGACGTGATCCCGTATACCGCAGAGCCCGGCGCGACGGAAGGCTCGGCGCTCCTCGCCACACTGCACCAGTTCATCGGCGCCCTGCTGATCGGGCTAGCGGCCTACCAACTGACATGGGGGATCGGGCTCCGCTGGTTGGCAGAGCCGATCCCCGAAGAAGCGGAAACCTCAGAAACGGTTCCGGTCGGCGCGGCAAGCACGGTTTCGTAGCTCACTCCTTCTCGGGAGCCTGGCGCTTCTCTTCACCAGAGATATCCTTCCAAGAGTTGTCAGCCTTCTGTGCCGACTCATCGTGATCGGTCTTCTCCCAGTCTTTCTTCGTATCACCTAAGAAGCCCTTGTAGAAAAGGAACAAACGGTCATCTTTGACAATGAAGTTCTTCGGGTTGGGCTCGGTCTTGCCGCCTTCACGCATGGCCCAACTGCACCAACCGCCGTGCGCTGGCTCGTATCGATCTGGATTCTCGACAAAGAGATCCTTGTGTTTTTGTGAGGAGAATCGGTAAGTCACGCCGGCGTGGTCGTAAGCGATACTCTTTTTGCCTTTCGTCGCTTTCTCGCCGCCTTCAGGGAAGTAAGCAACCGGGTCGTATCCATCGACCGCAAGCTTATCTCCACGCTTCGGGAGGTTCCATTCGTCGGTGTTGCGATCACCATTGTCCGCCTGAAGAACCGGTGGATTGGTGATCGCCTGAGCCATCGCCGGAGTTGCGAAGGCCATCAAGGTGAGCGATGCGAATGTCGCAAAGAGGAAACGTGAGGCAGAGGTGAATGTGTTCATGGTTCACTTCCTTTCAGGAGATGGGGCGTACCGGCTGCGCCTCGGGGATTTAATCGAGTTCGACAAACGGTTTGAGACGGGTGAGAGAAAGCCTCAGTTCTTGGAGGCAAACGGGAGATCGTGACGGTTCCACCAGATGTTGACCGCCGAGACAACCAAGAGGCCTAAGGCCATGAAGAACAGCGGCGGAAGGTTCTCGTCGATCGTGACGTCGCCGATAACCTGCTGAGCCTCGTTGATGGTCAGATCGGAGCCGACGCCCAGCGGGGTGATGAAGTGGGCCGTGAGCGCACCGAGCATAGCGAGCACCGCCAGGACGGCGCCGTAGACACGCGTCTTCGGAATGAGAATCAGAACCGCGGCTGCCAACTCGGTCACGCCGACAGCAAATCGAGATACATCGGCCATGCCTTCAGGAACAAATGAAGCAGTCGCGACTTTATTAAAAAGCGCGACAGAATACGGATCGCCCGTTAGCTTCGGAAGAGCGCCCATAGCAACAAATACACCAGCGATAGGGACTGCGAGTACCCAACTCACGATGGTGTTCTTCTTGGACGCGGCG
>JBCDAP010000095.1:0-6553 GCA_039185335.1 Planctomycetota bacterium
CATGGCTCAAGGTGGTATGTACGATCAGTTGGGCGGAGGCTTCCACCGCTACGCGGTCGACGAAACCTGGACCGTGCCGCACTTCGAGAAGATGCTCTACGACAACGGGCAGCTCCTCTCGCTCTACGCACGCTCATTTGCGTCGACACAAGATCCTCAAGACGAACGAATCATCCGTGAAACCATCGTGTTCATGGACAACAACATGACCGCACCGACCGGCGCTTTCTACTCCGCCATCGACGCGGAAGTCGACCACAAGGAAGGGCTCAACTACCTCTGGCGTCCAGCAGAGGTTCGCGCTGCTCTCAGCAACGATAAGGATCGAGAGTTCGCTCTCGAACTCTTTGGTGTCATCGAGCAAGGCAACTTCCAAGACCCCCACCATCCATCCGAGCCTCGCCGAAATGTGTTGACGCAACCGAAGCGGGACCAGCAAGCCGCCGAGCACTTCAACCTCTCATTGGATGGTTTTTATGAGAGGCGCGACCAGGTACGCGAAGCGATGCTTTCGATCCGCGATCAGCGAGACCAGCCTTCGCTCGATGACAAGATCATCGTGTCCTGGAACGCGATCGCGATCGAAGGCCTTGCGGACGCCTCGATCGTGCTCCGTGATGAGAACATCCTGCGACGCGCGGAGCGTGCCGCCGACTTCATCCTCGATGAGATGTTGGATGCTGACACCAATCTGATGCGCATCCACCGCGCAGGTGTCTCATCTACCCCTGCATTCCTTGAGGATTATGCCGGCCTCACCGCCGCGTTGCTCTCGATCCACCGCGCCCGCGCCTCTCTACGCCTCGAGCCTGAGCTGAAGTACTTCCGCGCCGCCGAGCGGTTGACCAACACTGCCCTGCAACGCTTCGGAGGCTCACGCGGCGTGCTCTATGACACGACGGCGAACCAGCCGGACCTCTTGGTTCGCTCCGCATCGCTGTACGATGGCGCCATCCCCTCAGCGCAATCGATCATGCTCCACAACTTGCTCGACTTCCACGCGATCACGCGTGAGCCGGAACGTCTGCAGCAAGCCGAGGCTCTGCTCCGTGCTTGCTCGGCTGAGATCGATCGATCACCGATCGCTACGATCAACTCCGTACGAGCCTTGCTCCGGTTCATCGCGATCGATAGCGAACTCCCAGAACGTCTTGGGCCGCCGCGTGAGGAAACACCAAGTCCAGAAGCCAGAGAGCAGCCGCTGCGGGTCATGGCCTCGGCCGACCGCATCACGATCCCCGAGACAGGCGAAACCACGCTGCGTGTGCGTTTGGAGATCGATTCCGAGTATCACATCAATGCATTTGATGCCGGGCACGAATCGCTCGTGCCGCTCTCGCTCTCGATCCATAACGGCGCTGGAATAACCGCGCGCGTTGAAGCCCCCGAGCCATCGAAACTCTCGATCGCCGGGATCGATGCGAACGTCTATTCGGGCGAGGTTGACCTGCTTGTGCGCCTGTCGCGTGATCAGAGCGAAGACTTTCGCGGACGCCCCATCCTCGTGCTCGAATACCAAGCCTGCACCGAGAACGCCTGCTTAGCGCCCGCGTCCGTCGAACTCGCTGTTTCGATCGATCAGGGATGGTGACCTTCTTCCCATGAGCAGCACCAACGGAAAAATCTTCGATCTCGCGATCATCGGCGCCGGCCCGATCGGGATCGAGCTCCACGCGCTCGCCAAACAGGCCGGGCTGTCCGTAGTTCACATTGAAGCGCAACAGATTGGGCACACCATCTCTTGGTACGCACCGGGCACGCATTTCTTTTCATCTCCCGAGCGGATCCAGATCGCCGGCGTCCCCCTCGTTACGCTCAACCAAGACAAAGCCACGCGCGAGGAGTATCTCCAATACCTCCGTCAAGTCACCGCGATGTTCGAGCTGCCGATCCACACGTTCGAACCCGTGACACAGATCGTACGCCCCGATGAATCCACCAACGGTCATTTCACCATTCACACCGCCCCGATCTCAGGAGATCGCTCATTCCACGCGAAGCACGTCGCGCTCTGTACCGGCGACATGCATGCCCCGCGTCTGCTCGGCGTACCTGGTGAAGACCTGCCGCACGTCGATCATTACCTCCGCGACCCGCACAACTACTTCGATCGCCGCGTGCTTATCGTGGGCGGAAAAAACTCGGCCGTCGAAGCGGCCATCCGCCTCTACCGCACCGGCGCCCACGTCACGCTATCCCATCGACAACCAGAGATCTCCGGACGCGTGAAGTACTGGCTCCGTCCCGAGCTGCTGTCGCTCTTCAAATCCGAGCGAATCCGTTATCTGCCCAACACAACTCCCAAACGGTTCACCGCGCAAGGAGCAGAGCTCGCGAGCGTGACAACCAACGAAACGATTTTCGCTCAGGCTGACAACATTCTCGCGCTCACGGGCTACGTCCAGGACACCTCACTCTTTCAGCAAGTGGGTATCAACCTCGTCGGCGAGACACGATCGCCCGACCACAACCGCGGCACGATGCAGACCAACATCGATCGCCTCTTCGTCGCCGGAACCGCCACCGCGGGGACGCAGCATCATGGCGTCACCGTGTTCATCGAAACCTCGCACGTTCACTGCAGGAAAATCGTTCGCGCCATCACAGGCGATGCATCGCCTGCAGAACTTCAAGCACCTTCGTATCTCTTGCCCGAAAGCTAGATGCCGACCGTCTGCCGCGAATCAAGTGCTTGCCAGACCAGCCACCCGATGTACCCGACGTAAGACACGAGAAGCACCGCCGCCTCGATCCGGCTCACCTGCCTCCCGCTTGTCAGACACACCGGAACCATAATGACCGTGAGAAAGCCCAACACTCCAAGGCTGACCAATCCGGTCTCTGGAGGCAGCGGGACCGCCGTAATACCAGCCGTCGCTCCGAACACCAACAGAAGGTTGAAGATGTTTGATCCGACAATGTTCCCAACAGCAATATCCGAGTGCCCACGACGAACAGCCATCGCAGATGCCGCAAGCTCCGGCAGGCTCGTGGCAAGAGCAACAACCGTCAGACCGATGATCTCTTGGTCCATCCCAAGGCCCACCGCAATCTGAACAGCTCCTCGTTCAGCGAGCCAACCACCGCCCAGCAACATCACGAGCCCAACGACGAACAGCGCAACCGCAACCAGCAGCGATCCATCCTCCTCGCCGGCAATCTCTTTGACCTCTTCCTCGAACTCCTGCGCCTTCTCACGATCACGCCTTGCCTGGTTCAGCACGCCAAGCGTGAACATCACAAATCCCACAAGCAGCGCGATCCCATCGAGAGAGTCGAGTTGTTTCTCGTGGATCACCAAGCCAGCCATCGCAAGAGTGGCGAGGACCATGATGGGCAATTCACGCCTGATCACCCCAACACCGACCGAAAGGGGCTTGAACAGCGCGATCAGCCCAAGAATGAGCCCGATGTTCGCGATGTTCGAACCCACGACATTCCCAAACGAAAGGCGTGCATTGCCGTTGTTCGCCGCGATGACGTTGAGGGCGAGTTCAGGAGCCGAGGTGCCGAAGGCAACGACCGTGAGCCCGATGATGAGTGCCGAAACACCCAAACGCTGCGCGAGGCGGACAGCGCCGCGCACCATGACATCCCCGCCGAAGATCAGCACAAGAACTCCAGCAACAAACGTGGCGACATCGAAAACAAGGGCGGGCATAAGGGGTACACCATAGCCACCCATAAGCCGAACGTCCTGCTGATATCTCGACACTTCAGACTCGATTCGTTCGGCAAACGAACTGGTTTGAAGCGCCAAACCCAGCTCGATTCAAAGCCGGGACAGACCACAGCCTCGCAGAGCCAACCGCTCGGATCCCCCTGCAAACAGACACTCACTTGGATGCTAAGCAAGAAGGAAGAAACGCTTCTGCGTTTCTTGCCTCGTATCTTTCTCCATCAATCCGGGCCACGAACCCACAGATTAACCGAGGGAAAAGGCTATCCTGGCCGCAAAAAACGAGGCATTTTCCTCCCAAATTGTGGCACCCACGAGAATGCGAAAGGAGTTTCCCTTATTCAATAGCGTAACCCTCAAGCGTCTCGCGAGATACAACGCGAAGCGCTGCTTCAGAAGTCGCCTCGAGCACAACAGGCGGCGCACAATTCGCCTCGTACGCTTCGAGCCATCTTGCCGCGCACAAGCACCATCGATCCCCAGCCTTAAGACCCGGAAAGTACGGCGGGTGCGCAGTCGACAGATCATTCCCACGCGAACGGGTGAACGCGAGAAACGCCTCTGTCATGACCGCGCAGACCGTGTGCGAACCATGATCCTCATCGTCTGTTCGACAACACCCATCTCGAAAGAACCCCGTCAGCGGCTCGTGCGAGCAATCCTGAAGCGGGCCCCCAAGCACGTTGCGTCCACGAAGAATGTGCGGTGTTTGCTGCTGAATCATGCGAGAACAATATTCAACTCGTGAACGCCTCGCTCTCGCCCGCTTCAGAACACCAACTCAACCGGCGTCCATCATCCGCCACTGCATCGCCCGGCAAAGCCGCATGATCACAGGCCAGGCGATCGACTCTTCCACAATCGTCAACAGAATCTGCTGAACCACTTCCTCGTCCCCAACCATCGGGAACGACAGAGTCACTCCAGGACCATAAAGCGTCGTCCGGCTGGCAGGATCACCATCAGGTCGGCAATTGTAAGGGGCAAGAGAATCACGCAGCTCACCAGCCGTACCCAAGGGCAAAAACTCGGGCAGTTCACCCTCTTCGGTGGGCTCCTCGTAACGCACCAGCAAAATAGACCGAGCTTTCGCCATTGGTCGCACAGAGTAACGCCAACCACAACAAACAACCAACATTCTTCTTCCCCCTCGCGAACCCTGAAGGTAGGCTTCCGATACGTGCTCATAACGGGGCACGAAAGGGGTTGCACATATGGTGGACAGCTCAACACTCCCGGCTCAGATCCTCGTCAGCAAACCGAACGATTCAGCACCCGCGTCCGAATGGCTCGAACGCTTCGATGATGTGTACCGCTCCGCGGACGGCAACTCCGCCGACATCCCATGGGCACATCCCAAGCCAAACCGATCGCTCATCCAATGGCTTAACACCGAAGCACGCCACCACGTGCGATGCGGCGCTCGCGTCTGCGTCGTCGGATGCGGCCTCGGGTACGACGCGCTCGCTCTCGCCCAACGAGGATTCGACGTCACCGCCTTCGATGCCTCACCAAACGCCATCGAATCCGCACGCACTATGCACGACGGTCACGACATCCGCTTCCAGGTCGCAGATCTCTTCGATCTCCCTTCGTCTCTCAGCGGACGCTTCGATCTCGCGGTCGAAGTGCACACACTGCAATCGCTGCCACCAGCTCACCGGACCACGCTGGCCTCTTCCATCGCATCGCTTCTCCACCGCCACGGGCTCGTCCTCGCGGTTGCAAGAGGACGCGAAGAATCCATCGCGCTCGATGATGTCGAAGGACCACCATTCGCGTTCACCGCAGGCGAACTCGAATCAACGATGGGTGTAGCAGGAATGCGACTAGCAACACCGGTAGATAAACGCTCAGACGACAACGCACACGGAGTGCTCCGCCTCACGGCGCTCTTCGAACGCGTGTGATCAGTTACACCCGCTCCCGATGACATCAAGAACATCAAGGACGTCAAAGATGTCCGTAGCGTTTTGCAGGCCGTCGCCCACATCGAACGCGTCAAGCCTGCCGTCACCGTTGAAATCAGCCGGTCCGCAGATAGCACCCGCGAACTCGGATGCGCCGATATCGACCACGCCCATGCCAGCGACGCCGCCGTTGTCGCCTGTGTTGGGCACCGATCCGGTGTCGAGATATCGAAGGAACCCGCTCGTCGGATAGGCCGCCGTGATGAATCTTGGCACCGCCGCATTGATTCCCGCATCAATCGCGGGCGAACCCGCGAGAACCGCAGGATTATCCACCAAGTTCGTCACGAGCGGATCCACCGTCAAGATCTCTTCTTCACCAGACAGGTTCGAAGGCTCAGCTAAAAGCGTCGCACCAAAGATAATGTTCTTGCGAACATCGATCGACGCGTTGTTCCCCGAGAAAGAGGCCAAGATCCCGACACGATCCGAGGTCGAGAACGACGAGTACGTCACGATGTTGTTGTTGATCAGCACCGGCACACCCCCAGAGATCGGCGATGAGAAACCAAACGCGATCGCATCCCCCGCCGCCTGCGTCGTTCCGTCAGCACCATCGCTCCCGCTCCCTCCATCCGATCCGTCATCGCCCATGCTCCCGAACGGCCCGTCTCCGCCGTCACCGCCAAAGCCGCCACGCACACCGCCCCCACCACTCCCGCCGCCGCCACCTCCGCCACCGCCAAGCCGGCGGATCGTGTTGTTCACGAACGCGTGCTGCCCGCCAGGCGTCCCAATCAACGCCACGCCACCATCACCGGCAAACCCGCCATTCCCTCCTCTTCCGCCGTGACCACCTCGCCCGCCATTCGCACCATCACCCGGGAACGGCCCGTTCCCGCCGTCAGCACCGTTGCCACCAACACCTCCGTTCGCTCCACCTCCGCCGCTCCCGCCACTCCCG
>JBCDAP010000096.1:0-6539 GCA_039185335.1 Planctomycetota bacterium
CGCCGCGGTAAGTGGAAGTATCTGCGACCTCAGCAGTTCGTCCCTAATTACGCGGTGATCGATCGTGAAGAAGTGGACGAGCTGTACGACCTCGAGGCCGACATCGGTGAGACCAATAACCTCGCAGACCAGCATCCCGACATTGCCAGCCAGCTTCGCGATGAGCTCGATGCGTTCTGGGCGGAAGCGGCGGGCAAGTGAGCCAGGCGGTGCGGCAGGCGCCCACCATTCGACATGAGTGAACTGACGAGTCGCATGAAGCAACTCGCTCGGCCTTCCTACCGAAACCGAGTCTGAGCCGCATCCGTGACCGGGCATGCCCCCACCTCGGGAATAATCACTTCATTTCAATGGAGTTGTGCTTGGTACGTGTACATGAAGCTTGCAGACTGGCTCCACGCGGGAGCATGCACGCCCGAGTAACTCCGGCGGATGCTGGGCGTCAAATGACACAGCACGGTTCGCCGGTGTTATCTGACGAACGAACGGATGCCGCAGGCGGACGCGCTGCAGCGGATCATCAAGCTGGTGGATGGGTGTCTGCGTACGCCCTCTTTGCATTATTTGTAATTACATATTATGTGAAAAAATCTCGCAATTACATCCAGTTATGCTAGCATGGCAACCGCTTAGGAAGTAGCGTTGGTAAAGACAAAGGATCGTGCAGCTTCGAGCTTCGGCCAAATGTGTGATCCGCCTTAGAGAGAGTCGCGGCGTCGCTATGCGGCCCGCTTTGGCCCAGACCGAAGGAAGAACACAAGATGAATATGTCCATGATCAGTCGGATGGCAGGCGGTTGTCTCGTTCTCATCCTTGCCGGAGGTACCGCCGCGGGGCAAGCCATCAGGTGGACGGGTCTGGGAGACGGCGTCAATTGGGAAGACCCCAACAACTGGACGAACAACGAACTGCCAGGCGCTGACGATCTTGTTTTCAGCGGAGGCGGCGGCCGGACGGTCTCCCTCAGCAGCGACCAGGAAGTCGACGCCTTCCGCTTCACCAACGGTGACAATCTTGTCCATACCGCGGGCACACTCACCGTTGGAACCGGCGGCACAAGGACCGAGAGCGGTTTCCCCGAGTTCGGGCCGGGTTCCTCGTTCTACACCATGAGTGGCACCGCCGCGTACAACCAGACCGATGGTGGCCGATTCATCTTGGGCCAGAGGTCTGGCGTCACTCTGAGCATGGTGGACAACGCATCCATGTCGAATAACGGCGCGATCTGGCTTGGCATGGACGGTACCTTCGAGGGCAACATCAGTGGGAACGCCTCGATTAGCACACAGGGTACGATCCAAATGGCCCGTTTCGCCTCGCAATCCTCAGTGCTTCGACTCAGCGAGAGTGTTTCTCTCGATGCAGACGGCTTCTTTGTGATGTCTGACGCTCCCGCCCTGTCGGGATCCTCGCTCCTTGAGATCACCGGCAGTGATGTCTCTTTCGAGGCTGACGGACTATTCATGCGCGAAGGTGCAACGCTCAGCTTTATCGCTGATCAAGACGGTATCAGCACGCTGTTCGTCGACGGACCAGGAAACCTTCTCGACAACGGTGGCGGTCTCGATCCCCAACTCCTCATTGACCTCAGCAACTACACCTTCGAACAGCCCATCACACTCATCGACATGTCCACCGGACCCGTCAACGGGATGTTCCGTGGTCTTGCGGAGGGTTCTGTTGTCGCCGGCACTGGTGGACTCACAATTACCTATCAGGGTGGTGTGGACGGCTTTGATGTCGTGCTGATCCCAACACCTGCGGGCGCTGTTATCCTCGCCCCAATGACCTTGCTGATCATTCGGCGTCGGCGCTAAACAGGATTTGCCACGCGGCGATTTAAGAGTCAATGGGTGATACTCGCATTGCCGAACAGTTGCCCGTCCAAGAGTCCGAAGAGCCGCAGTGTGCTGAAATGCCCCATAGCGGAAACGAGGCGGGACATCCGGCTCGCATTCGACAAGAACCTGGCCAGCCGAGACATAAAGCCTCGCTACGAGATCTACGTGATCAATCTCGATGCAGGCGCGATCGGGCATTGGCTGAGCGTCGAGGGCGGGGCAGGCGAGTGTCCGTGACGAAGCAATTCTCTCTTCAAGAAAGCCATCCGAGGAGGTGCGGCGATGCAGAACGGTTCTAGAGCGGCTGTCGCGGGCGTGCTTGCGGCACTCGTCGGTTTGACGGCTGGTCCAGCGTCAGCCGATGCGAAGCCGCCCAACGTCATTCTGATCATGACCGACGACCAGGGGTATGCCGACCTTGGCTGCTTCGGGGCCCAGGGTTTTGAGACACCTGCAATCGATGGGATGGCCGAGCAAGGGCTTCGGCTCACGAGCTACTACAGCGGGTCGTCGGTGTGCAGCCCAACGCGGGCGTCTCTGATGACTGGCTCCTACGCCAGTCGCGTTGGGTGTGCAACTGGCGTGTTCTGGCCGAACAGCACGGATGGGCTTTCGGGAGAGGAGTTGACGATCGCCGAGTTGCTCAAGGACCGGGGCTACGCGACCGCGTGCGTTGGGAAGTGGCACCTGGGGCACCTCGAGCCGTTTCGCCCGACGAGCCAGGGCTTCGACAGCTACTTCGGCATCCCGTACTCGAACGACATGGGACGCCTCGATCCGTTCGGTCATGTCGTGAAAAACCGGCCTCCGCGTTTCCGTGGCAACGGGGTCGAACTCTGGCGTGACGCCGAGGCCATCGAGGAATCACCCGACCAGCGCCTGCTGACCAAGCGATACACCGAAGAGTCCGTGCGTTTCATCGAAGCGAATGCGGATCGCCCGTTCTTCTTGTACCTCGCGCACTCGATGCCGCACTTGCCGCTGTTCGCTTCGGACGGGTTTGAGGGGCGGACCGAGTATGGGCTCTATGGCGACGTGATCGAAGAGATCGACTGGTCGGTGGGACAGATTCTCGCGGCGTTGGATCGGCACGAGATCGCAGAGCGCACGCTGGTCGTGTTTATGTCGGACAACGGTCCGCACCAGTACCGGGACGGTCGGAATGCGGGCTCGGCGAAGCCCTTGCGGAGCGGCAAGGGCACAACGTGGGAAGGGGGCCAGCGGGTGCCTTGCGTGGTGCGCTGGCCCGCTGTGGTGCCGCCCGGAACGTCAAGCGACGAGGTTGCATCGTCGATCGACTGGCTCCCGACGATCGTGGCTGCGGCGGGCGCCGAACTGCCATCGGACCGCGTGATTGATGGGCGTGACTTACTCCCGCTGTTGGAAGCCCCCGCTGTGGACCACCCGGATGTTCCGTTCTATTTCGTGTCCGGCCAAGGCGGGGATGAAAGGGGCTTGATCGATGCGGTCCGCCTCGGGCGTTGGAAACTGCACGTGCGGAAGCGCGACGGGTTCGACTCATGGGACCGTGCGGCCAACGGGCCGTTCCGACCGGCCCTCTACGACCTCGATGCCGACATCGGAGAGACCACCAACCTCATCAGCGAGCAGCCCACCGTCGCGTCCATGCTGACCGCATTGATCCGCGGTGCGCAAGCCGACTTCAAGCTCAACGGGCGGCCGCGCGGGCGGGTAGTCGATCCTGATTGAGAAGGCGCCTCCACCTCGTCCGCGGCGCGCAGCTGCAGTCTTTCGAGCAGTCGGCGGATCGGAGGCCGAACCGCAGAATGTCGTATTGGGGCGATCCACACCTGCCTTACCCAGCGATTCAAGTCAAAGAACGGCGATCGCGTGCTGCTTAGAAAGGCGCACAATCTCTTGGACCACCCAGCGAAAGGGAACGAAGACGAAAGAGAACCAATCGAACTAGAGAACATCTCGTTCATCGCATTTGCTTCAACTCACAACCCGAAGCATGTTGTTCTCTACAAGATCTCTTCGCTCGGCCTCTACTCCAATACAAAAAGCCCCGCTTGTTGAGCGGGGCTATAGATCATGCTGGTCATGAAAGAATCCGGGATTGATCAGGGCGAGTCGGAGATCAAGATCTCATCGACTTCTACTCCGTCTTCTCGAATCCACATACGGAGGGCCCACTTTCCAGGAGAATTGAGATTCATCGTGATGCGCTGGCTGTTGACCGTGTCGGCCCACTGCCAACCGCTGCCGCCCGCTTCAAGGCCAGACGCACCGAGAGTGATGATCGAGTAAGGGTCGCTTCCGGTCTTTCGATAGCCGATGTGGACGGAGTCGTCGCTTGCACCGCCGGGGCCCTGTCGCATGCGAGCAGAGACATAGTACGTACCGCTCTCGGGCACATAGAAGGTGTATGTCTTCGACTCGCCAGTAAGGTTCTCACCGGAATTGAAACCGGTACCTGTCGCTCGGAGGAAGGTGACTCCGCCGGAGGTTATCTCATCCCAAGATCGCTGACCCGTGAACGTGCCGGTGAAGTCTTCGGCCTCGATGAAGAGGTCAGTGCCGAAGTCGAAGTTACCGCCGTTGGCGGTGTTGTCGCCCAGGTCACCGATGTCCGAAGGCGTGGAGTTGCCGGTCACGTAGATGTTGTCGACGGTGTAGGTCTCGCCTGTGGTTTTCCAGACGAAGCGGAGACGGAGTGTGTCCTTGTTCGTAAATGTTGGCCCAGAGAAGAACTGGGTGGTGAAGCTGGAGCTCGCGTTTCCAGGAATGCTCAAAAGAGGAACAGCAATGCCATCAACAACGGCGTATGCAGAGAAATAGTCTTGCCATGCACCGCTCGACTCCATGTCCTGTGTGCCCTTAAGGTCGAAGCTGACAGCGACGTTGGTGTATTGCCAGATCTCGATCTCTTCGCTCTCCCAGACGGCGTAGCCGTTCTGGTTGGCGGTGTCCTCGGTGCGGCCCAGGTCGAACTCGTAGCTGGCGTCCACACCGAAGGTCGATGAGGCGACGCCGTCGTTGGATTCATCAACCGTCCAGTTGCTGCCGGGGGTTGCGAATGTGCTGTCGCTCCTTGTGCCATTGGCGAGTCCAAGAAAGTCTTCGTACCAGATGACCGCCTGGTAGTTGTCGCCGGCGAAGTAGTCGGCAAAGTCGCGCGTCTGGTTTTTGGCCTGAGTCAGACCCGAAGGCCACACATAATGGCTTGCCCTGAGGTTGACTTTCGGGTGATCGATCTCGGTAAGCACGTAGTGCATGAAGCACTCGGCGAGGTCTTCGATGTTGTTTGTGTTGCCGTACTGGCTGATGCCGTCCTCTCCGCCGTTCTGTCTGTAGTAGCCGTTTTGGCTGCCGTTGGGGAGGAAGAGGTTATTTGTTGAGGTGGGATTGCGGACCCACTGGCGATGCTCTGTCCACCGCTGCTCGGATGTGTACCTGTCATGGATGTGAGCCATCTCGTGGGTCGCGGTATCTGCGAGCCATTCGAAGTCCGTGTAAGAAGCGTTTCCATTGAAGTACGACTGGTAGTGGTTGATCCGAGCATCGGAAGCGGAAGCGAGGGGAGTCCCACTGCCCGAGGTGACCTCGCCGTAGGCACCCATCGCGACGGGCACGAACCAGAGTTGGTCGTTGATCTCGGTGAGTGTTTCGTGAAGGGCGTGGGTGCCGAAGTATTGGAGCCACATGTCGAAGACCTCGTCGATCCTCTGGATCTGCGAGTCGGTCCAGAAGCCCCGCTCGTGAGTCCGGCCGCTGTGCGTTCCTTCGCGGTAGCCGATGAAGGGAACGACGACGTCGGTGGAGCCGAAGTCGACGATTTCATTAGGAACCTCGGCACGGACGAGGAACCGGTCCGAGCCGGCATTGCCCTCGAGCGTGTCGGTTCTGAAGCCGCCGAAGAGTGAGTCGTCGCCGTTGCTTCCCTTGAGGATGTCATCTCCGTCGCCGCCGTAGAGGCGGTCGTTGCCGTTGTTTCCGGTGAGGCGGTCGTCGCCGTTGCCTCCATAGAGGATGTCGTTCTTCTTCGAGCCGTTGATAATGTCGTTGCCGCCACCGCCGTAGACGGTCGCGGGGAGGTTGACGGAATTGTAGATCGAGGCGGTATCGTTGCCGTCGTAGAGGTCGATACGGATGTTGGTCGCCTGTGATTCGGGGAAGGTGCCGTAGGTGGTTCCGGAGTTGTTTCGGAAGCGAACATTGCTGCCCGACTTGTCCACGATGAGCACATCGTTGCCGTTAGTGCCGCGGAAGCGGAGTGTGTTGCCGAGTTTGTCGACTGTGGGGCCACCGTCGGGTGCGCTGGGATCGGGATCGAAGTTGCCGGACTGGGTATAAATCGCGATCGTTACCGCGTGCGCAAGGCCAGCGTTGTAGCTCGTGAGCACGCCCCAGGCATCGCTGCTGACGGGCTCGACCCGCAGGCCGATGTAGTCTTCGCCAGCGTTGATTTCGTCCTTGAGGGCGTCGGTGATGTCGAATTGGTAGAAAGCGTGGAGCGGGTCGGAGAAGGTCACCGTGCCGAGCGTACTAACGGTGTTGGTGACATCGGTGGTGTCGACGAGCCCGTTGGCGTCATAGAGCTTGAAGGCGAAGTCCATGGGGAGGTCTTCAACGTTGTTCCTGAGTTCGATGTAGCCGCTGATGGTGGCGTACTGAATCTGCGAGGCGTTGAGCGAACTGATGTCGAATTCGTAGACGACATCGAGTTTGTTCGCG
>JBCDAP010000097.1:0-6537 GCA_039185335.1 Planctomycetota bacterium
ACAAACACCTGCCCGTTGATGTCGCCAATATCTGTGTTGCCTTCGTAGTCGACGATCTTCCATTCGGGATTCGCGTTCAGGATGTAGTTCCCCGATCCGCCGAACGACCAGTACGCCGCTTCGAGCCACGCGTGGACACGGATACCGCGGAGGCGTGCACGCTCGATGTACTCCGCGAGAACATCCGAGCCGAAACGATCGTTGAAGACGTTCGATTGGTTCGACGCGAGGCCGTGATAGAACGTCTCGAGGTAGAGGTCGGTCACCTCCGCGTCCGCCAAACGATCAAGGATGAGATCGATCGCGGTCGAGCCCGTCAGCGGACGAAGCCACGCCCCGCGGATGGGCCTGGTTGCGCCGGGGTCCTGACCTTCCTGGTTCGTTGGATCGATCCGGATACCGAGATGATTGGCGACGGCGCGATGCGCGCCATCGGAAGGTCGATTCTCGTAGTCGACGCCGTCAACAGTTGCGAGAAAGCTGGATGATCCCCCGCCGTCGAGATTGATCGCGTCGTCCGCGCCGAGCGAGATCATGTAACTGCCGAGCCAATCGAGCGCGACGCCACCGGACCACCCGGGTTGGCGTCCGTCGATCACGACAATGATGAGCCGCTCGCCGTCCGCGCTGACACCTGCCGCCGTTCGCGGATTGCGCACGCCGGGCTGAACCCGCGCGGTCGCGCCGAGATTCACGCCGTCTTGCACGAGCATCGTGCCCGGATCGCTGTCCGTGCTCGATCCGCCAACGCCCGCGATCGCGTGAACCACACCCGTCAGGTCGTCCGCACCGAGACGGCCGGCGGCCGCGCTGTCGGCGAAGAAAGCAAGAGCCGGATCGTTCTCACCGCCAAACGCACGCACGGGTGAAATCACTTCACCATCGCTGACCGAAAGCCCAACGATGTCGGCATTGCCGCCGCCGAGTAATCCGAAAAAATTGGCGTTGATCGCCAGATCGACACCAACACGCGTCCGCCACGCATCGGTCGCCTCGAGCGTTGCTTCGACACCCTCAACCGCATTGGGCCCGGTCACCACAACCTCAACACTCGGATGGGTCAGATCGATCACCGCAGAGAACCCACGGACTTCCGTCCGCCTTACCGTTTGATTGATCTCATTGATCACGATCGGCTGAGCAACCGTCGCCGTGCACAACGCGAACGCCCCAACCAAAGACACCAACATACGATCCATCACACGCATACGAACTCCGTTTATCGAACCGCTTCCATTGCAACCAGACATCGACCCACGATCACGAACCATCAACGCCCGAGCATTGTTCGTTCCATCTCAGCACGTCGATCCACCAAAAGCTCAACTCGGTCAGGCTCTCCCTCGACTTCAATCTCGATACGACCGCCCGCGTGACTGAACACGCGTTCCACCGACCAAACACCGTCACGCTGCACGATCAATCGGTAATCGCCGGCGCGCATCGCGCTCGACTTCCATGTCGCCCCTGAACGCTCGAGTGCGGTCGAAACCGGTCTCCAATCGGTGCGACGATCAGGGTGCGGTGCCTTTCCAGTCCCCGCCACGTCATAGAAAGCCGCGATTTCTCCGGGATATTCGTCCAGGACGCCTCGGCTGAACCACCACACATGGCCACCGCCACCGGTCTCGCGGATGTGCGACACCATCTGCTCCAGATCGCTCCAAGGCACCGGATCCGGACGCGAACCGGTCGTCAAAACGCCTGCCACCAGATCGTCAACCCGGCGCGCCGCGGCACCGCCTTCTTCCTGAAGGTTCTTTACTTGCTGGTCCCAAGTCGCTTTGAACGCCGGCCAGTCATACCGATAGCACTGCGGGATGAACTCGTCCCACCACACGCCTGGCCCGCTCCGACCGTACTGCCCTCGCTCGTTCTTTGCTGCGGTGTCTTTGTTCCCAGGCTTCCATCCCGCCCACTTGGGCCACTCCAACAGGTAGTTCTCGTAGCACCACGGGTACGGCGCGGGGCTCAACGAAACAATCAAGCCGGGGCGAGCCGCCCGCAACTCCGCCACGAACTGACGCGAGAACTCGTTGACTTTCTCGACGCGCCAGCGTCGCCATTCCGGATCTTGGTGATCCGCCGGCGGTTCGGCACCACCATGATCATTTCGATACGCCGCAACGGTGTAATCGTCGTATCCCATCGTGACATAAGGCCAAACAATGCGATCATCGAGTTGCACACCGTCGAGGTCGTACTTGTCCACCGCTTCGAGCACGATGTCCATCAGCAAACGCCTGGGCTCTGGGTGCAGCGGATTCATCCACACGAACCCGTTCGGCGCCACCTCATTGCCCTCGATGTCCCGGCTGAGCCAGTGCGGGTACATCTCGCGCAGGTGATTCTGCGTGTCTTTGTGTGCCGCCATGAAGCCGTACTCGAACCACGCGATGCAGAGCAGCCCGTTGCGGTGCGCTTCGATCACAGTCTCCTGCATGAGGTCTCGAGCTTCGAGCACACCATCGGGCTGCGACGGATCCTGCTTCATCAACGCGGGACGACGATCAACACCGATCACGCGCTCCAAAGCCTCGGACGGGAACTGGGTGTACCCGTTCTTCCATGCTTCCACGTAGACCGTGTTGAGGCCGATCTCGCTCAGGCGATGCATCGTCTCCGCGGTGTCTTGTGGTGTGGCGATGTGGTTATTGGCCGTTGTGGTGAGCCACGTGCCGCGAACTTCGGGGTCCGCGGCATGGCACGAGGCGGCACTGATCGCCAAGAAGGCGAGCAAGGCCAGAAAAAACCGTTCGATGATGGAGCCGGAGGGTGCGTTGGTGCGAATCATGTTCATAATTCTATAATTCTGCACCCAAACCGCAGCAATCAAAGCTGCATCGTGAAGTAATCTCTCTCATGCGCCCCCCAAATTCCGTTTCATGACAGGCTTTAGACATGACGACTCCCACAGCCGGTACTGCCGCTATCCGCCTCGCCTTCATTGGAGCGGGCGGCATCGCTCGCACACATGCCACCAGTTTGGATGGTGTTTCTGCTTCGGTGGTTGCCGCGGTCGATCCGTCTCAGGAGGCGCTGGACGCGTTTTCTGACTGTAATCGAGGTTCTGTTTTCAATTCTTCTGACGCATTGATGGAAGCGATTGCATCGGGCCAAGTCGAGGCAGATGCGATCGTTCTGTGCACCCCTCCCAACTCGAGAAAGGGCATTATCCAGCAGGCATTCGGGGCCGGGCTGGATTGCCTGATCGAGAAACCGCTCGCGACAACAGGTGCCGAAGCTGACGCTATCGTCGCTCTGGCCCAGGCCAACCCCGATCGGATCGGCGCGGTCGGGTATTGCCATCGGTTCACGCCCGCTCTGATCGAGATGAAGCGGCGTCTCGAGAAAGGCGAGATCGGCCGAGTAACTCGCTTCGAGAATGTCTTTGCTTTCCATCATGATGCGATGTCAGAGCGATGGTTCTCGGACCCTGCTGTGTCTGGAGGCGGTGCCTTTATCGACACAGGCTGCCATTCGCTGGACGCCTTCCAGTACCTTCTCGGAACACCCGAGATTGCGGGATTTCTCCCTGATTCTGATTGGCCTGGGCGCGGCGAGTCCTCGGCGACCGCGCTCGTCCGGTCTAAGGGTGGTCCTCACGCGGGTGTTGCGGGGGTGATTCTGGCCGGCGGGCTGGAGCCCGCGCGGTTCCAGATCCGCCTGACTGGGACCAAAGGCGCGTTCTCGTACGACTACAACCAGCCTGAAGACCTTCTGCTCCATCACCCGGATGGAGCGCCCGAGCCGGTGACCACGATCAAGGTCGAATCCCATGAAGTTCGCTTCGCTCGGCAGCTCGAAGCGTTTGTAAAGGCGGTTGCTGGTCGCCTTTCGCCGCGTGAGGTCGGCCTTGCGACACTGGAAGATGGCGCAAGGGTGGCGCATGCGTTTGACAAGGCGTCGGCCTGAGGTATGATAATTCTATAATTATCGAGCAGCGTCCGGGAACGGAGGCGTCGTGCGCCCGTGATCCCGCGCGCCACATCCCTCTCGGATCACGCGATGAGCACCCACAATCACGACGCTCGCGAGCGAATTCCCGCCTCGGTGTTTCAGTCATCTGCCGCCGCGAGCGCTTCGGTCGCGCGGGAGATCGCAGACCTGATCAAGTCGCACGGCGCGGAAGGCAAGGCCACGGTGCTCGGGCTCGCCACGGGGTCGACGCCAACTGGCGTTTACGACGAGTTGATTCGTCTTCACCAGGAAGAGTCGCTCTCGTTCGCCAACGTCATCACGTTCAACCTCGATGAGTACTGGCCCATGAAGCCAGGCGATCTGCAGTCGTACCGGCGTTTCATGAACGAACATCTCTTCGATCACATCGACATCGATCCCACCAACACCCATGTCCCGGATGGGACGCTTGATCTGGAAGAGGTCGAGCAGTATTGCAGCGACTACGAGCAGAAGATTGTTGATGCGGGCGGGCTTGATCTTCAGCTGCTCGGTATCGGGCGTACGGGCCACATCGGTTTCAATGAGCCGGGCTCTTCGCGTGATTCGCGCACTCGTCTGATCACACTCGATCGTGTGACACGTATGGACGCCGCTTCGGATTTCTTTGGCGAGTGGAATGTTCCGCGCAAAGCCATCACGATGGGTGTTGGCACGATCCTCGATGCTCGGCGTGTCATCCTCATGGCCTTCGGCGAGCACAAAGCTCCTGTCGTCCGGCGCGCGATCGAGGGCGAGATCACCAACACGGTCGCGGCGTCCTTCCTGCAAGAGCATCCTTCGTCACGGTTCGTGCTCGACACCGCAGCGGCCGATGAACTCACGCGTCTGAAAACGCCTTGGCTGCTCGGACCGGTCGCGGACTTTGGTCATTCATGGAACGATGCTTCCTTTGTCCGGCGGGCCGTGATCTGGCTTGCAGACACGCTCGAGAAACCTATCTTGAAACTCACGGACGAGGATTACAACGAGCATGGGCTCTCCGAACTCCTCTCGGTCATCGGCTCTTCGTACGACGCCAACATCCAGGTGTTTAAGGCACTCCAGAAGACGATCACTGGCTGGCCGGGCGGCAAACCCGATCGCCCCAAGTTCATCCCTGGGAAAGGCATCGATTCCTCGAACGGTAAAGACAGGTTCCCGAAGCGCATCCTCGTGTTCTCGCCTCACCCCGATGACGATGTCATCTCGATGGGCGGCACGCTCATCAGGCTGTGCGACCAAGGACACGAGGTCCATGTGGCGTACCAGACCTCGGGGAACATCGCGGTGTTCGATGATGAAGCGGAACGCCACGCCGACTTCGTCCGCGAGCTCTCCGCCGCGATGAACTTCGCGGCGGCAGAGACCGCCAAAGTCGCGACCGACATTCAAGAATTCATCGCGAACAAAGAAGAAGGCGCTGTGGACTCCCCCGAACTGCAGCTGATCAAGGGGCTGATCCGCCGAACCGAAGCGCGCGCTGCCGCGAAGTACTCGGGCGTGAAGAACGAGAACATCCACTTCCTCGATCTTCCGTTCTACGAAACGGGCAAGGTCCGCAAGAAACCGCTTGGCGAAGAGGACATCACGATCACCCTCGACATCCTGAACAAGGTCAAGCCTCATCAGGTGTACGCCGCGGGCGATCTTTCTGATCCGCACGGCACGCACCGCACCTGTCTCGCTGCGATCACGACGGCGCTCGGACGTTCCACGAGCGCGGACTGGTACCAAGACTGCCTTGTCTGGCTCTACCGCGGCGCTTGGCAAGAATGGGGACCGGAACAGATCGAGATGGCTGTCCCGCTCGCGCCTTCCGAAGTGAAACGCAAGCGGATCGCGATCTTCAAGCACGAGAGCCAAAAGGATAGCGCGCTCTTCCCCGGACCTTCTGATCCGCGTGAGTTTTGGGAACGAGCCGAGGATCGCAACCGCGATACCGCGGAACGCTACGACGAGCTCGGCCTTCCCGAGTATCAAGCGATCGAAGGCTTCGTGATGTGGCGACCTTCTGAAGCCGACGGCTCGCTCGACCAGGCCAAGGCGACCCACGCTGTTTCCTCAGCAGGCTGAACACATGCGAGAGAACACCATGCCCACCACACTCGGCGTCTGCTCATGGTCGCTTCAACCCGCTTCGCCCGCGGACCTTATCGACAAAGTTCAACAGACCGGATGCAACGCGGTCCAGCTTCATCTCGATCCGCTGCGCGAGGATTGGTCTTCCAGCGAGACCGCCAGCCGACTGTCGGAAAGCGGCATCAAGGCCGTCTCGGGCATGATGACCATGGAAGGAGAGGACTACACCACGCTCGAAACGATCAAAGCCACGGGCGGGGTTCGCTGCGACGACACCTGGCCCGCGAATCGAGAGGCGGCCGAGCACAACGCGGCTCTCGCTGCGAGTCTTGGCATCCAGTTGGTCACGTTCCATGCGGGTTGGATCCCGCACGAGAGTGACTCTTCGGAGCGAGCCGTGATGATCGATCGTGTTCGCGAACTCGGGCGGATCTTTGCTCAGTCCGGCGTCGCGGTCTCGCTCGAAACAGGGCAAGAAACCGCCCAGACACTCCTTGGCGTGCTCGACGAGCTGCC
>JBCDAP010000098.1:0-6500 GCA_039185335.1 Planctomycetota bacterium
CGCAGATTTCATCGCAGTGCTCCTGAACTTCGGCAACACCTGCGAGGAGCCCCAGCCCTGAGTCGGTATGCTCTTGGGCATGAGAGAAAAACCATTTACCGCCCCACTGCTGTTTTCGATCATCCTCTTTGCCTCAGCCGTGTCCGCTCAAGACACTGCTGACAATGGGATGGACGAGCCAGCCATCCCGCATCCACACCCGGTGTTGACCGAGGTGCTGTTCAATGTCCCCCGCGGGAACGCGGGCGATGCCAACAAAGATGGCAAGCGCGATCCCGCCGGCGATGAGTTCGTCGAACTCTACAACCCCCACGACAGGGACATCCAGCTCCGCGGCTACACCATCACCAACTGGCTCACCACCGACAACCCCGACGAGAAACGCGGCGTTCGCTTCACCTTCCCGCGCTTCAAACTCCCGCCCGGTGAGGTCGTCGTCGTCTTCAACGGTGTCGGCGCCACCATCAAGGGACAGGTCGGCACCGACAAACGAGCTCCACGCAAGCCCAACAACGACTTCGACGGCGCTTGGGTCTTCCGCACATCTAACACATCATCGAACAACGCGTTCAACAACTCGTCGGACTTCGTGCTTATCACCGATCCTGATGGCGAGAAGGTCGAAGCCGCCGCTTGGGGAAAAGACGATTTCTCGGATCAGATCGGGGACGCTCTTCGGGTATCCGACGTGTCGGCTTCGCCGCGCGGCTCCGTCCAGCGAACCGATCCCGAGAACACCGACCTGTGGCCTCATGTTGATATTGATGATGAGGCTTGGTCGCCCGGGATCGTGCCAGGCTTGACCGATGTCAAAGAAGAAACGGAAGAAGATCAGGAATCGATCCCTTCTTCATCAGAGCAGACCGAGTAAAACGAGAAGCATGCCGCACCCGCAACCGTTCGTGACCGAGCGTCTCGCAATCCGTCCGCTGCGTTCCGATGATCTTGACGATTACGCTCTGATCTTTAGCGATCCGGAAGTCATGCGCTACATCGGTGACGGCACACCGCGCTCTCCCGAACGTTCGCGTGCGGCATTTGAATGGTCCGAGTCCCTGTTCACGGAACATTCAATCGGGATCTTCGCGGTAACGTCGTGTGAGACGGGCGAGTTGATCGGTGATGTACTACTGGTTCCAATCTTGCACTCCTCGGCTAATTCGACACCATCGGACTACGCCGCCCGCGGGCCTCACATCGAATTGGGTTATCGCTTGGCAAGCCGAGCCTGGAAGAAGGGCTACGCGACCGAGGCAGCGAGAGCGGTGCTTGACTACGCCGTTGCAGGCCCTCCCGCGCTGAGTCACCTCGTTGGGGTAACGAATCAAGAGAACATCGCTTCGCAGCGTGTGCTTACGAAACTCGGCTTCCTCGACCACGGCACGACCGACATGTATTACAACATGTCGACCCGATACTTTCTGTACGACGCATCAAACAGCAAGACACCCGAGGATGACCGAGCATGACGAGCAAACCAGAGAAACGCATCGGCATCCTCACCGGCGGCGGCGACTGCCCCGGACTCAACGCCGTCATCCGTGCGGTCACAAAGACCGCCATCTTTGATCACAACTGGAAAGTCTTCGGCATCGAAGACGGCTTCCTCGGCATCATCGAAAACCGCATGCGCCCGCTCGAGCCCGACGACGTCTCGGGCATCCTCACACGAGGCGGAACGATCCTCGGCACATCAAACAAAGCCGACCCGATCGCCTACCCCACCGGCGTCGATGAGGACGGCAAACCCGTCTTCGAAGATCTCACACCAACCTGCCTGCGCCACATCAAGTCGCGAGAGCTTGATGCGATCATCGCCATCGGGGGAGACGGCACCATGTCCGGAGCCAAGGGCTTTGTCGACGGCGGCGTCAATGTCATCGGCGTCCCGAAGACCATCGACAATGACCTCGTCGGGACGGACATCACCTTCGGCTTCCAGACCGCGGTTGCGATCGCCACCGATGCGCTCGACCGCATCCACACCACCGCCGACGCGCACCATCGTGTCATGATCGTTGAGGTCATGGGACGCAACGCGGGTTGGCTCGCGCTGCACGCGGGCATCGCGTCCGGCTCCGATGTCATCCTGATCCCTGAGATCCCCTACAACCTTGATGTCATCGCTCGCTACATCGAAAAACGCAAATCCGTTGGCCGTCACCACACCATCGTCTGCATCTCCGAGGGAGCCAAGGAAGAAGGCGGGGAGATCACCGTCTCTAAACTCGACCCGACCTCGCCCGACCCGATCAAGCTGGGAGGCGTCGGAAACAAGCTTGCGCACGACATCGAACGACTGACCGGACGCGAGACACGGTGCACGATCCTCGGGCATGTTCAGCGAGGCGGCTCGCCCGTGCCCGCCGACCGCTTGCTGGGCACCGCGTTCGGACACCACGCGGTTAATCTCCTCGCGGAAGGACAGCAAGGGCGCCTTGTGGTGATGAGGGACAACAAAGTCACCGACGCGGATCTCATCCAATCCGCCGACAAACAGCGCACCGTGCCGCTCGATGACCCCCTGCTTCAAGCAGCAAGAGCGCTCGACACGTGCTTCGGCGACGAATAAAGCACGCTTCTTCTGCAAGCACCTTTAGCACCTTCGGCGCCTCGCCAAGGCCGGCCCCATCAGAGAAAAAAGTGATATGGCACCGGGAGATGGAATGAGCGTCGTGACGAAAATACCGCTTGCGCCACCTCGAAATTCAAGCACGTACACGATGTCGCCCGCATCGTTCAGCCCGGAGACAGTCTCCAGCCCGGAAAAAGCATCAAGCGGATCATAAAAGTGAATAGTCGAGATCGTGCGAAGATCACTGCCGTCTTGCTCAAGACTCACATCAAAGAGATCACCCTCGCGTGCAATAAGAATGGTCTCTTCAAGGAACGATGAATAGGCCCAAAGGCCCCTCCAGTTTCTGCTGTTGACACCGTTCTCACCTGTTTGGAGCGTTGCCATGAATGCGAGATCACCCGAAGCATTCATGGCAAGAGGGGAAAAACTCATGAAATCCGCTCCGCCCGTGCCCGGCGCGTCTGAATCCTCACGCGCGATGAGACGAAGGGAATCAGTTGAGGTCATCCAAATCCCCTCATCGTTGGTGAAATCTACACCGTTCTCGCCCTCTCGGAGCAGGCCTCGGAATGCAAGATCGCCCGATGCGTTGAGGTTGAACCTGTGACCAGAATTGGAGGGAAAAAAATGATGAAAGCGAGCACCATCTGTGCCCGGCGCCTCGCTGCCTTCGCGTGCGATGAGACGAAGGGGTCCACCAGAACTCATCCAGATGCCATCATCATTTGTGGGATCGACTCCGTTCTCGCCCCATCGGAGCGTGCTATGAAATGCAAGATCGCTCGCGTCATTCAGAATTGGCATCGAAAAACTGCTAAATTTAGCTCCGTCAACGCCCGGTGCCTCTGAATCCGCACGTGCGACAAGGCGAAGAACCCCGTTCGAGGTTACCCAAAGACCGTTCCGGCTCTTGCTATCAACGTTGTCGTGCCTTGCATCGAGTAGAGCACGAATCGCGAGATCGCCCTTGGCGTTGAAAGAGGTCCAAGCAAAAGACTCAAAGACCGCACCACCAGTGCCCGGGGCCTCGCTCCCTTGGCGTGTGATCAGTCCGAGAACACCACCGGAAGTGCCCCAGATACCTCTGCTGTTGTTGGTATCAACATCACCACCGATCTCAAGAGAACCAGAGAACACGAAATCGCCCGCCGAATTCATGACAACGCTGGCACCAGGGAGATTGGAAAAAACCGCTCCACCCGTTCCTGGAGCTTCGTCTCCTGTGCGTGCAATGAGATGAAAGCTGCCACCCACGGTCGCCCAAATGCCAGAATTGTTTCTGAAGTCAACCCCGTTCTGTCCTCGGCGGAGAGAAGCACTAAACACGAGATGTCCGGTCTCGTTCACGCGCGTGATCGTCGCAAAGTCATAGAAAATCGCTCCGCCTGTTCCTGGGGCCTCATCTCCTGTGCGTGCAAGGAGGTCGACAGTATCCCTGGAGGCGCGCCAGATTCCCTTGTTATTGTTCAGGTCAACCCCATTCTCACCTCTCTGCAGATTCAGACCAAAGAGAAGATCGCCCTCGACGTTCAAACTAAAAATCGGCTTGGGAAATGAGCTCAAGAATTCATAATCTGCGCCATCCGTACCCGGCGCATCGTCCCCTTCGCGTACTACAAGCCGCAGATCACCGCCAGCGGTGGTCCAGAGCCCCGACCGGTTCGAGGCATCAACAGCGCCTCCATCTTCTTTGAGCATCGCACGAAACGCGACATCACCTGCAGAATTCAGGGTAGGAACCGAAAAGAAACGGAATTCCGAACCGTCCGTACCAGGGGCTTGGTCACCAGCGAGATGAGGGAGATCACTAGCTCGCGCGATGACTCGCGTCTGCGCCTCAACGTGCTCACAAGCGAGCAATACAAACATCACGACGAAAGTGACAACACCAACGAATCTCGAACGACCCACAACGAACATATCAGTCCCTCCTTATTTATCCCTGTATGGATCTTTCCCTAACGCTTGCGGCAATTGCATTGAACCCTAACACTATTAGTCCAAAGAAGCCATTGCAGAGTCACAACAATATGTCACTTCCCCAAGATCTCTCTTATTAGTCTCGCCAGCAGTTGATTCGAGCTCGCACAATGATCCAGGGAGTATCCAAAAGCAAAGAACAAAAAAGGTAATTGCTGATACCCTCAGCCAAAGATGTCCACCCAGATCCAGCTCCAATCCATCGCTAAGCACTATCCCGCTCTCACTGGCAAGGGCGAGACCCGAGCCGTTGACGCGGTTGATCTCACGGTCGAACCGGGTGAGCTGTTCTTTCTCCTCGGCCCTTCGGGCTGCGGCAAGACCACGCTCCTCCGCATGATCGCAGGCTTTATCGAGCCCACCTTGGGCGCGATACGGTTTGATGAGCAGGACGTCACAACGCTGACACCCGCGAAGCGGAACACGGGGATGGTGTTCCAGAGTTACGCGCTCTGGCCGCACATGACCGTCGCGCAGAACGTGGCGTTCGGCTTGAACATACGAAAGGTCGAGAAAAAACAGCGCGATGAACGCGTCGCGGAGGCGCTCCAATCGGTCCGCATGGATCATCTTGCCGACCGCAAACCGGGGCAGCTCTCGGGCGGTCAGCAACAGCGGGTGGCACTCGCACGAGCTTTGGTCGTGCGACCGCAGGTGCTTTTACTCGATGAGCCTCTGTCGAATCTCGATGCGAAGCTGCGATTGGAGATGCGGTCGGAGATCCGCCGGATCTGCAAAACGGCGGGCATCACCACGCTTTACGTCACGCACGATCAAAAAGAAGCGCTCTCGATGGCGGACCGGATCGCGGTGATGGACGGAGGACAGGTTGCTCAGGTTGGCCCTCCCAGGGATCTGTACGCGAAGCCGGCAACTCGCTTCGTGGCCGATTTCTTGGGCGAAACCAACTTCCTCGACGCGACGGTGCATTCACGCGAAGGCGAAACTATCCATCTCGAGACACCTGTCGGAAATCTCGTCTCGACCAGCTTCCAACACGAAGCAACACCAGACAGCGGCGGCGTCACCTGCTCGATCCGACCCGAAGCATGGCACTTTGAGTCCGATAATGATCAGATCAGCAATCATAATGCTTTGTCAGGAAAGATCTTAGATAGTATTTACCTCGGCGAGGTTGCCCAGCATGTCGTCGAGATCAATAGCGAACAACCGATCCGAGTGTTCGAATTGCATCCGACAGAGCACAAGCGGATCGGAACAGAGGTCCAGATCGGCGTCCGTAGTGAGGATGTGGTTGTTTTAAACAATTGAATATAATTTTCTATATTCAATTGTTACGCAGCACGCTGCCTAGAGCCGGTTTCATCCTGACGGGCGGGAAGAGTGATGGTGAACGCTGTGCCGTTCTCAGCGGATGAGCGAACTTTGATCTCTCCGTCTGCTTCTTTGATCAGTGCTTTACAAATCGCGAGTCCGAGGCCGGTTGAGCCGGCATGGCTGGATTGCTGGGTGTAGCGAGGTGAGAACAGTTTGCTTTGCACTTCTTCAGGTATCCCAGGGCCATTGTCGCAAACTCTGAGCTTCCAATGTGATTGATTGAGCCTGTCAGATGTGTTCCACGTGGAACCATCCACGGAAATCTCGATCTTGCCGGGGGATCCTTGGAATGCTTCTTTTGCATTCAAGATGAGATTCACGAGAACCTGCTGAAGCGCGAGTGGTCGCATCTGCACGAATGCACCATCCGGCACAGAAACTTCCACCTCAGCCCCCTGCTCCGATCCGGTGGCATGAGTTAATCTCAAGGCTGCATGGATTACCTGCCTGATATCGCAATGGGGGGTTTGGTCTGTGGTCCTGGCATAACCAAGCATGCCAGTCGCGATCTCCGAGGCTTCGATCGCTCCTCTCATCGCGTGCCGGAGTGCCTTTCGGCTCAGCTTGCGGTCTCTGGGGTCTTCCAGAGCCATCTGGGCGAAGC
>JBCDAP010000099.1:0-6488 GCA_039185335.1 Planctomycetota bacterium
CGCCAGCAGAAAGGGTGAAGTTGTACTCGATGGTGATCGTCTCACCGACTACAATGCCAACGCCAGAGGGGCCGGTACCAGCGAATCTATCGAAAATGTTGGGAACATCGGGGAAAACGCCGGTCAGCGAAGTCGGATCATCGAAGAGAGAAGCGACGAGGTCGGTTCCGACGAAGGCCTGATAAATCGGTGTATTGGGCTGGCTGCTGATGGTGCCGCCGGCATCGAAACCGGTCACGTCGACGTCGCTCTCACCAGCGATCGAGAGAAGCGGAAGGAACGCTTCGGTCGAGGTGACATCGAAGGTGAAGGTGTAATCCATGTCACCAGCGGTGTTGTTCTGAATCGCGACGATGCCGATCACACCGGGGTTGGTGCTGACATCAGCGTTGATGGCCAAGCTGAAATCGCCCGTGGCGTTGTCGAAACCGGTTCCGGTGAAGTTGCCGTTCCAGGCACCCGAAACGTTGGCCGAGGTCGCGGTGCTAAAGGTCTTGCCGTTGACAGTCTTGTCGCTGTCGAGCTCAGCAAGAGTAAGGGCCGAACCGTCCGCTTCGAGCAGCATGTTGCTGCCGGAACTCAGCGAGAAGGAAATCGCGGTGGGAGACACGGCAGCCGAAGCCGAGCCGCATGCCACAACAAGAGCGCAAGCACTGGTGAGAAGGAAACGCATAACTCAATCCTCTTCTAGACGTTGTTTCTGACTCGCAACCGCACAGGAAGGCTGCTCTTTGAGGGTGTTTCAAGTCCTCAGACTCATGATAAGCGCAAATAAAACTCCGGCAAGTAAAGAATGTGTGAGAGAAACAAAGTCGTTCCGAAAAAGAATAAGGCTCAGGACATTTGTTTGCAATTTGTTAGTATTAAAGAACATACAAGACAGATTTGCCCAGACCGGTGAAACTTCGCTACAGTCGTCGATTCGCTCCCGAGATCGTTCCTGATCCGGGGATCGTGCCGTCCGTTCACCAGCTTTGCTCGAAAAACCGCCTCTGCGCGGTCAGGAGTCACTCCCGATGTCGCAAGTTATGTCCAACAACCAGGTGGAAATCGAAGACGCCGGTCCTTGCCGCAAAAAAATCTCCATCACCATCCCGGCTGAAACCGTTGATGAGTCGATCGAGACCTCCTTCGCGGCCGTCGCCTCTGAAGCAGCCCTCCCCGGATTCAGACCCGGACGAGTTCCTCGCAAACTCATTGAGAAGCGGTTCGGCTCGGCTGTTCGCGACGAGGCCAAGAACCAGATCATCGGCGGAGCCTACTCGCAAGCCATCGAAGATCACAACATTGAAGCAGTCGGCGAACCCGAAGCCGAGCACCTTGCCGACCTGGCTGTCGAACCAGGCCAAGAAATCTCGTTCTCGGTCGAAGTTGATGTTGCTCCCGAGTTCGAGACACCGAATCTCGAAGGCTTCTCGATCGACAAGCCTGTGATCGAAGTCACCGATGAGCAAGTCGATCGCCAGCTCGACCGTATCTGCCGAGCCGAAGGCGAACTCGAGCCTATCGATCAAGCCGGACGGGGTCACTACATCATCGGACAAGGCAAATTGGTCTGCGAGGGCGATGAAGTTCTGGATCTTCCAGGAGCAGTCGTCCAGATCCCCGACGAAGGGGAAGACAAAGGCATGATTCTCGGCGTCATCGTTGATGACCTTGCGACTCAGGTCGGCACTCCGAAGTCTGGCGATAGCATTACGGTCAACGCGACAGGCCCGAAGCATCACGAGAACGAAGCCATCCGCGAGAAGCCTGTCGAGATCACGTTTGCTGTCGAGCAAACCTACGAAATCAAGCCTGTTACCCCGGCTGAACTTGTCGCCAAGTACGGCATGAGCGATGAAAAGCAACTCCGCGACAACCTCGAACTCCGACTCAATCAACGTGGCATGATGGAACAGCAATCAGCTATGCGTCAGCAGGTTGCCCGCCAGTTGCTTGATTCTGTTTCATTCGATCTCCCCGAAAAGCTTTCTGCGGCCCAGGCCGATCGCAACCTCCAACGCCGTCGATACGACCTCATGCACCGCGGTGTCGATCCGGCTGTCATCGAGAAGCGCATCGCCGAGATGCGCGATTCCTCCGCCGAAACCGCTCAACGCGAACTCAAGCTGTTCTTCATTCTCTCCAAGCTCGCTAAAGACATGTCGGTTGAGGTGACAGAGCAAGAAGTCCGCGGCCGTATCGCTCAGATTGCCGCAGAGCAGCAGATGCGTCCGGCTGATGTTGCCAAGCGTCTCCAAGAAACCAACCAAATCCCCATGATCTTCCAACAGATTCGCGAGCACAAAACAATCGACGCTGTCCTTGAGAAAGCAACGGTTACCGAACTGCCCGCCGAGGAGTACAACAAGAAGATCCGAGGCGATGACGAGCTGCACGAGGTCGATCCGACAGCGGAATAATCCGGCGTGACTGCTGAAATCACGTTCTATCTTGCCCAATCAAGCGCCTCGCCCGGATCGCGAAGCGATGTTCTCGCGATCACGATCGGCATCATTGTGATTGCAGTGATCGGGGTGGGCGCTGTTACTCTTCTCTTTGCTTTCAAAAGGCGAGTGTTCCGAGATAACGATTCTAGAGGCGGTGGCTTTTCCCTAGGTGAATTACGCCGTTTACGAGAGCAAGGCGAACTCAACGAAGAAGAGTACGAACAAGCCCGATCGGCCGTGATCGGCCTTCAACGGGGCGGCACCAACGAAATCCGTCGTCTTCGTGAACAACGCCAAAGCCAGCCGGAAAACTCCCCACCCCCCTCGCAAGAGTGACCAATAACCGATTCGGTCTCCGCAAGCTGATCCGATTGCAACGATTATCCCACATGTGAGGACCCTTTTCGGGCATCATGCCTCCCGAACACAACCCTTGGAAGAAACATCGCCCTTGAGTCGATAGTATGATTTGATGTGTTCCCCTCCCAAGGGAGACTAAGAAAAACGACTGCCCCTGGAGACGGAATGGCGAAACAACGCGGCAATGGAAGCAACGACTTCAATAACGACTCCTCCGGGGAGGGCGGAGGCGGAGGAGGGTTCCGCGGACGCAAAGTCACCACTTGCTCGTTCTGCGGGAAAACCAGCCGCGAAGTAGGTCCGATGGTCGAAGGACCGAACGACGTTTACATCTGCTGCAACTGTGTCGATCTCTGCCAGAACATCTTCAAACAAGAACGGCGCCGCGTCAGCCAATCTCGCTCGGCGTTCGGAACTATCCCTTCTCCGCGAGAACTCGACGAGTTTCTCGACCAGTATGTCGTCGGGCAGACATCAGCCAAGCGAGCCCTTTCTGTTGCGGTCCACAACCACTACAAGCGCCTCAACGAGCTCGAGAACGAGGACGCACCGGTCGAGCTCGACAAGTCGAACATCATGCTGCTCGGCGGCACAGGTTCAGGCAAGACGCTCCTTGCGCGCACCATGGCGCGCATCTTGAATGTTCCTTTCGCCATCGGCGATGCCACCACGCTCACCGAAGCGGGCTACGTCGGCGAGGACATCGAGAACCTGCTTCTCAAACTTCTGCAGGCTGCGGATTACGACCTTGAGTCGGCTCAACGCGGCATCATCTACATCGATGAGATCGACAAGATCGGCAAGACGTCCAACAACGTTTCCATCACCCGTGATGTTTCGGGCGAGGGCGTGCAGCAATCCCTGCTCAAGATGCTCGAAGGCACAGTTGCGAACGTCCCGCCTCAGGGTGGCCGCAAGCACCCCGAGCAGCAGTACATCCAGATGGATACCTCGCAGATCCTGTTCATCTGCGGCGGAACCTTTGTCGGCCTCGAAGACATCATCCGCCGGCGTGTCGGCAAGTCACGGATTGGCTTCACAGCAAGTCACGACGAATCACGCGAGCTTGCCGAAACTGGCGAGATCCTTCAGCAGGTGACTTCCGAAGACATCGTTGAGTTCGGCCTGATCCCCGAGTTGGTCGGTCGACTGCCCGTGATCTGCCCGCTCATGCCGCTCTCCGAAGAGACCATGATGATGATCTTGACGGAGCCCAAGAACGCGATCATCCGTCAGTATCAGTACTTCTTCGAGCTCGAACAGGCAAAGCTCACCTTTACCGATGCGGCCCTCCTTGAGATCGCACGCAAAGCTCTGGCTCGCAAAACCGGAGCCCGCGCCCTCCGTGCGGTTCTTGAGGAAATGATGCTCAATCTCATGTACGACCTGCCTGAGCAGGGTGGTGAAGGGGTTGAATTCGTGATCGACGCGGACGACGTGCTCAATCCCAAGCCGCTCGAGCAGCTTCGTGTCGCACGACGCGAGTCTGCCTGATTGGCAGATGGGGAATCCCCCGCTTCTTGAACGCATTATTTGCAAATTGATGTCTCGGCAAGCCGACCCGGAATGTTCGGGATATTGTTGCGGCGATGCATACCGCACTCCATATGATCTTTGTCCTCTTGGTCATCGCCCCTTCGTTGCCCGCGCAGGGTGGACCTCCAGCGATGCCCGTACGTCTCGATCCTGCCCGCTCAGAGATCGTGGCGGAATACAGGCGTGTCACTGGCGAAGTTCGAGCTGCTCAAAGATCCAACGTTGCGGCTGAAATCGAGGGAATTGTCGACTCGATCTCGTGCGAACCTGGTGACCGCATCGAGAAGGGTTCGATCATCGCGACGCTCGATGCGAAGCAACTCGAAATCGAGCGTGATCGACTTGTCGCCGTTGTTGATGCAAACGAAGCGATCGTTCGCAACCGCGAAGCCCAGCTCGAACGCGACCAACGTGATTTGAAGCGTGTTGAGCGTCTCATGACTTCGGGCGGGGGCACCGATTCTGAACTCGACGACGCCCAGACAACGGTGACGCAATCTCGAGCTCGCCTCGCTGAGTCAGAGGCAGACCTTGCGGCAGCCAAGGCTCAGCTCGCACTTGTCGAGGACCGCATCGAAGACTCGACGATCCGAGCCCCTTTTACTGGTCGTGTTGTTTCGCGTTCCGCGGAGTTGGGCGAGTGGCTGGGCGAAGGCGACACCGTCATCGAACTCGTCTCTCTCGAAGAGGTCGACGTTTTTCTTGATATCCCCGAGCGTTTCATGCCTGGTATCGCCGCAGAAGGCGCCGCTATCACGCTCGAAATCGATGCGGCGAGCTACAGCCAATCTATCAGCACCTTCGTGGTCATCCCGGACGTCGATCCGCTCGCACGTTCGTTCCCGGTGCGTATCCGCATTCAGAATCCGTCGGAGGTGGTGCAACCAGGCATGAGCGCCGCTGCTCTTGTGCCGACGGGCGTTCCGGTTGAGGGGCTTACGATTTCAAAGGATGCGCTCAATCTGAGCTCTGTTGGCGCGTTTGTGTACTTTGATGCAGGCGGCACCGCAGCTCCCGCACCGGTTGAAGTCCTCTACAGCGCGCCACAGAATCGCCTGGTCATTCGTTCTCCCGTCCTTGCTCCCGGCATGGCGACCGTTGTGGAAGGGAACGAGCGGCTATTCCCGAGTGCTCCCATCTTCGACTCTGGACAAGCACCCGCGACCGAAAACGAACCCGCCACCGCAAAGCAAACCGAATCCACCGACGACCCCGCACAGGGAAGCTGAGCAAAGCCATCCATGGACATCATTCGACTTGCCATTTCCAAGCCCGTCGGCGTTGCCGTCGGCGTCATTCTCATTGTCATGTTCGGACTCATCGGTGTTGGTGAGATCCCCGTTCAACTGACACCCGATGTTGACACACCGGTCATTAACGTCTCGACCACCTGGGAAGGACGCTCGCCGGAGGAGATTGTTGACCGGATCACCAAAGAACAAGAAGAGCGCCTGAAGAACGTGAACGGGCTCAAGTCGATGCGTTCCACGTCGGACCAAGGGCAGTCGAGCATTACCCTTGAGTTTTATGTCGGAACGGACATCCAGCGTGCTCTTTCGGATGTTGATGATGCCCTTCGGCAAGTCCCCGATTACCCCGAAGACGCGGACTCTCCCACGCGTGCTGCTGCCGACTCGACATCCGAGAATGCCATCGCGTGGATTATCGTTGATCTCGATCCAAAGGTCGCGGGTCAGTATCCAGATTTTGACATCTCCACCTTGTTCTATGAACTCGACAAAGAAGTCAAACCCCTCTTCGAGCGGGTGGACGGTATTGCTGAAGTCAACATTTTCGGTGGTCGAGATCGCGAAGTCCGTATCCTTGTCGATCCAGAACGTCTCGCTTTGCTGAATGTCGGCTACGACGAACTCCTGTCCGCGATCCGCGCGCAGAATGAAGACATCTCAGCCGGCACAATCTCCGAATCCAAGCGTGAATACCCGATCCGCGTCCTCGGTCAGTACGAGAACACCGATGATGTCCTCGACACGATCGTTGCGTACCGCGAGGGCGGCCCAATCTACGTTCGTGATATCGCCGAAGTCGAGATGGGGCACGAGAAGAGCCGCACGTTTGTGCGTTCGCTGGGTCACCCGGCTATTGCGATCAATGCCATCCGACAGACCGGGGCCAACACCGATCACGATCAGTGCGATC
>JBCDAP010000100.1:0-6437 GCA_039185335.1 Planctomycetota bacterium
GCGGCCTCGATCGCCAGAACCGCCCATTTCACCGGGCTGAAATGGGAGAGCGGGATCATCCAGGCGGGCATGAAAGCCAACGGGAGCATGCCGCCCCCGATAATTGCCATGGCAAGAATAATGCCCCAAGAAAACTGCCCCACCGCGCTGCGACGACGGCCGAGCGTTGCCAGGAGCATCATGAGTCCAACGATCGCCACACAAACCGCCATAAGGGAGGCGGCCAATTTGATTGGATCCTGAATGGGAACCCCAAAGACCGCCCGGGCGATGATCAAGAGGAGGATCGAAGCCGTGAGCGCCATCGTCAGGCAAGCGAGTGACTTGCTTGCGAGTATCTGCCCATACGACACGGGAGCAATTCTTAAACGGAGAAGAGTCCCCTGCTGGCGTTCGGTGACAAGAGTGGCTCCGAAGGAAGCGGCACATCCCAAAACCGCCCAGACGATGGCTTGGGCGAACGTGATCGCGAACAAATTGTCGGGCACAATTGCTGTAGTCGCCAGCTTCGAAACGAACGTGACCGGCTGCCAATCTGCAAGCTCGGTGGGAGGTTGAGGAGGAGATTGCCTGAGCATTTGGCGGACAACAGTGAGTGTCGCAGTATTGCCTTGAGATCCGTTCTCACCTTTGGCTGCTTGTTCTGCAGCAGCAAGAGCTTGTTGTTGGACCTCTGGATCATTTAACGCCTCGAGGAATGTTGCGAGCGAGGCCGTCGCCAATGCCCCCGTGATCATGGCTACTTCAGCGGGGCGTGCAGGATCGGGCGTCACTTGCAATTCCGGAGGCATGTCGTACAAAGCACGCTCGAGTTGTTCTGCAAATCCGTCGGGAATGGTGACGAGTGCCGCAGCCTTACCCGATGCAATCAGATCATCAGAAGCATTCAGAGAGGAATCATGCTTCAGTGTGATGGTTGGATTCGTAGTGATATGACTCACAAATACCTTTGACCATCGTGAATTATCGAGATCGTTGATCACTAAGGTGGCCCCCGAAGGGTTATTCGATCCTGTGAGGACCACACCAAAGAACACGCCGAACACCACAGGAAAAAGCAACGTAAACAGAAAGGCTCCGCGATCGCGAAGAAGCAAGAGTAGGTCCTTGCACGCCATGGCGAAGATCGCACGCATCAGTCTCGGAGGCTCCGGCCGGTCAATGAAAAAAAGACAGATTCCAGGGAAGGCTGCTCGATCGCAATATTCGTAATCTGAGCGTCGCTTTCTCGGCTGAGCTCGTTTGCGAGATACGCCGCGGGATCGGCAGACTCGGTACGTATTGTCGAATTTGTGCGCTCAATTGTGACTATTGCTTGGCCGGCATGCTCTGTAAGAAGCTGATCGACGGTGCCGATTGCAACCAGTTCACCATGATCAAGAATCGCCACACGATCGCAGATTGATTGTGCTTCTTCCATGTAGTGCGTGCAGTAGACGACTGCCGCACCGCGTGCTGCCGTGCGGCGTGCAATATCCAATATCGCCTCTCGTGCCTGGGCATCGACTCCAGCCGTTGGCTCATCAAGCAAGACGACATTCGGGCTGTGCAAGACTGCGCCGGCGAGTGCGAGACGCCGTTTCATACCCCCCGAATAAGCATAAACACGGTGGCGAGCCCGAGGTTCGAGGCCCACCTGCTCCAAGGCATTGTTGATCGCTTTCTCACGATCCGCTGGAGATATGCCGTACAACTCCGCAAACAAACGCAGGTGCTCACGTCCGGTCAAATCGGGATACAGCGCCATCTCTTGCGGAGCAACCCCGAGATCTCGCCTCGCCGCATGCTCTCGCGGATTTTTCCCATTAATGCTGGCGGCGCCTGAGTCGGGAGAACGCAACCCGGAGGCGATCCCGATGGTCGTAGATTTGCCCGCTCCGTTCGGGCCAAGAATCCCAAGGACCTCCCCCGGCTCAGCACGCAAAGAAAGCCCGCGGAGCGCGAGCGTTTCTCCATAGCCTTTATGGATGTCTTCAAGTGCGAGCATATGGCGCGAGGGTACCGCGCCAGAGAAAATCAAGCCGCAGCGCGGAGCTTGTCGGAACCAAGACCGGCGCAGATCTTGGCGATCTGCTCAGGGGAATAGGTCCCGGTCGCGGTATTGTCCTCGACAACCGCCTTGGGCATGCCGTAAACCACGCAGGTCTCTTCTGACTGGGCGATGACTTTGCCGCCTTTGGCAACCAGTTCCTTCGCGCCGAAACGTCCATCATCGCCCATGCCGGTGAGCATGATGCCGAGTGTTTGCTCGGGCTTGTAATGCGAAGCGGTCTCGAAGAGGACATTGGCGCTGGGGTAGTAGATCGTGGACTCTGGTTCGTCGGACAGCTTCGCTGTCACCGTAGCGCCCTTGGTGATGAGGTGGGTGTTGGTCCCGCCGCAGCAGATATAGATGGATCCGGGCTCAATAACGGTTCCATTGTCGATGTGGACGACCGGGCGTGTGCAGACCGAGGCCAAACGATGGGCCATCGATTTCGTGAAGACTTCGGGCATGTGCTGGGCGATCACGATGGCGGGCTCAAGATCTGCAGGCGCGGCAGCGACAAGCCGCTCGACGACCGGGGGGCCGCCGGTCGCAGAGCCGACGACCACTAGCTTCGTGTCGGCAGACGGCTTGAAAGCACGCCCACCGGACGAAGATGCGTTCGCGGTAACCGAAGCGGTCGTCTGCGGCGTGGCATTCTTCAAGCCCTGAACAACGCGCAGGACATGATCAGAAGTATCCGATGCGTTCTTTGCATCACGCGGTGCACTCGTTCCGCCTGACTTGGGAATGATCTCCACCGCTCCAAGTTTGAGTGCGGTGAGGGCTGCCTGAGATCCTTCAGTGGACAGGCTCGAGACGATGACGACTTTCGTCGAGCACTCTCGCATGATGCGTCGCAGCGCGGTCAAACCGTCGACACCGGGCATCTCGATATCAAGCGTGATGAGATCTGGTTTGAGAGCCTTCGCCAGATCGATCGCCTGCTCTCCATCGCGCGCGTTGCCAACGACTTCGATCTCTGGATCGTTCTCTAGAGTGGTCCTGATAGCCTTTCGCATGAATGCCGAGTCATCAACGATGAGAACGCGCATCTTGGCATCTCCTAGGCAACAAACGCCTGCAGGTCACAGATAGTCGTGAGTGGTGAACCGGGCCCATCTCCTCGGCGGATACGGGGTTTGTTGGCCGAATCGGTATAAATCTCGATCGGACCACGCTCGTCGTCCCGAACCGTAAACGCATGATCTTGAATCACGATGACAGTGTTTGCGTGTAACATTCGAGTAACGATCAATTCCACGGTGCGGAGCTTCTTTACTTTGTCGGTAATCTCGGTGACCGTCTGTTGGGCAACTTCCAGCTTCTTGTCGGTCTCCTGTAAGGCGATAGAAAGTTCCATCTGGCGTTCGACCTGCGCGGGCGTCATCGAGGTCTTGATCGAATTCAGGTACTCAAGCTCGTCACGGTCACTCCCGTCTTGTTCGCGAATCCACCCTGCGAGTTCGACCACGCGCTTGAGCTTGCTATCGACAAGCGGAACCGACCCCAGAACGATCGTGGTCTTGGTACCAGACCGACTCCCGAGAGTCCCGACATGGGCCACACCGGCTACAACATGGTGACCGCCCATAATGACGCCGCTAGAAGCATCGAGTGAGCCATGAACAGTGGTATGGCAGTTCATCATCTCTTTGCGGACAGAGAGCTGATTCATGACCTGTACGGTGGATGAATCGATGTACTTTGCATCAAGGTTGCCCCCCGCCGTCACCGTCCCGCGTTCGCGTCCTGCCATTCCCCCGTTGAGCTCGACATTCACCCCGGCTTCGATCGTGGCGGCCTCGACAAGGCCTTGCACCTGAACATCCGAAGTCGCCCGAACTACAAACAGGTCCTTGATTCCTCGCTTGATGACAACGGATCCATCGAAGTCGATGTTCCCTGTAGAAAAGTCAACGTTCTCAGAAACTTCCAGCGAGGCGCAGATGCGGGCATTGTCTTCGCATCGGCACAACACGCCGTCCGCGTTGGCAACGATCTCACCATCCGAACGGATCGTGATCGAGTCATCGACAAGCAGACGAGCCTCTTTGGGCTGCTTCGCGGCGATGGCCTGTCCACGAACATCGATTCCATCCTCACCTTCCTCGGGCGGATGAACGATGCCGAGAACATCTCCTTTTTCGACGAAAGTAAAGGCCGTTCGCTCGTAATGAGATGCCTCTGCATCTGCTTCGGGCGTGCCTTCTGTCTCTTCACCCTCATCGGGTTCGGGGAGTGTCCATTCGACGAAGCCGTTGGCTGGATGAGCAGGCGGCTTCGATTGCGCAATCACGCCTGCAGCATCCGCCTCGGGATCGTTCAGGTACTCATCGAGGATTTCCTGAATCCGCTCGCGTACCTCATCCGTAATCGCGACCCCGGCCGCAACAACCGTTGACACCGCGGCATCGATGTTCAGAGCCGACGCATCACACCCCGACGGGATGAGAATGTCAGCTTCCGTTGCGTTCTGCGCAACGCTGACACGAATCGATTTGTCGGCGGCATGGCCCACTGCTGTTCACCTCTGTCCAGCGCAGGCGGAACAAAGAGCCTCGCGGGTCCGTCGATGGTGGTGTGAGCGTCTGCTGCTTAAATCAGACTGTTCTTGGATCAAGCGGCGACGCGAGACATCGTTTCCTCTATACGCTGGCCCAAGATGTCGGGCGTAAAAGGCTTCACAACATAGTTGTTCACACCAGCCTTGATCGCCTCGATCACGCGAGACTTCTCGGCTTCGGTGGTCACCATGATGATCGGCGTCTTCTCGCCCTTCGCGCGATACTGCTTCGCGAAGGTGAGCCCGTCCATGTTGGGCATGTTCCAGTCGAGCAAGATCAGCTCGGGCGCGAAACCACCGACTTTGCTCAAGGCATCGAGCCCGTCGCAAGCCTCCTCAACCTCGGTGTAACCCATCTGGCTAAGGATGCCTTTCTGGATGTTGCGCATGGTCTTTGAATCGTCAACAAGCAAAATCTTCATTGGGATTGCTCCTCGTCTCGGATAGGTCTCAAGCGTTGGCAGAAGCCGCGGCGGTGTTTCCAGTCGCGTTACCCGAGGCGGGGCGGACGCTCAATTCGATATTGAAGTTCCCGCAATCGCATTCACAAGGGATGCATACACAGGACATATCACGCTGCTGCTGAACGACATGGTCTTTGCCGATAACCACCGAAGGACAGGTGATGGCGACTTGCTTCCCGTCGAACTGCGCCTTCGCACCGCCCGCAACCATGTTCGCGAGTTCACCGATCGCGTCTGAGAGATCATCGGGACGATCGGTCAGGTCTTCACCGGTCATGAGCTGAGAGACGCGCAGAGCGGTCGCTTCGGGGAACGTCAGGATGACCGTTCCTTCGATGTCACCAGAGAAACCGATGATGCCCGAAACATCGAAGCACGCGCTGTTCGGATCCTTCACGGTGGGCTCACCGATCTGGACCGCCAGCTGGAACATGGTCTCGAACATGGTCGTTGTCGACTTAATGAATGGGATAAGGCTGTTGCTGTCCACTCGTGGCTCCTTCTTGGGAATTACGCTGTGGTCATCGTGGGAGCAGTGTTGCCCGAGCGAATAACCTTCATGACATCAATGATCAGACCGACGTCTCCGTCTTCCTTGATCGTGGCACCGGAGAACGGCCCTCCGGTCGTGTACTCGTCGTCGATGGGCTTGATGACGATTTCTTGTTGGCCACCAAGTCGATCGACCAACAGGCCCGCCTTCTCCTCTCCAACTCCGACAACGACCGCAAAACGGTGCTCCCCTGATTCGGCGGGTGGCAGGCTCAACTGATCCCTCATGTCGATCAAGGGGAGAACCTCGTCACGGAGACGGATCGCCGGATGGCCCGCAACCGACTCAACATCGCATTCCAAGGGCTTCACGATCTCGTAAATGCTCATGATCGGGATGGCGAAGTCTCCACCCGAGATGCCAACCATCATCGCCGGCATAATCGCTACAGTCAGCGGAATAAGGATCTCGAAGACCGAACCCTGTCCAACGGTTGATTGCACGTTGACCTGACCGCCCAGCTTCGCGATGTTCGTACGCACGACGTCCATTCCCACGCCACGCCCCGACAGATCCGAAACCTGAGCGGCAGTGGAGAAGCCCGCGGCGAAAATGAACTTAAAAACTTCGGAGTCTGAAAGCTGTGCTACACCATCCGGCGTTGCGAGTCCCTTTTCAACGGCCTTTTCCGCGATAACATTGCGATCGATACCTTTGCCATCGTCGACGATCGTGACACGGACATGGCCGCCCTGGTGTTCGGCAGTCAGCTTGATCGTACCGGTCGCTTGTTTGCCTTTCGCCTCGCGCTCTTCCGGCGTCTCGATGCCGTGATCAACCGAGTTGCGCAGCATGTGGACCAACGGATCGCCGAGTTGCTCGAGCACC
>JBCDAP010000101.1:0-6432 GCA_039185335.1 Planctomycetota bacterium
ATGCAGAGGATCCGGTCATGTCAAAGATTGCGAAAGCGGTCTTTGTTGAATCCGAAAGCGACGAAACAGACATCGGCGAAGACGAATCGAAGTAAGCCCACTTCACGTCGAAAGAGAGGGATGGTCAATTCAAGATCGCGAGAACAGGAACATCCTGGCGATCCGAAACGACCACTCCGCCCGGTTGCTCGATAGTGACCGCAAAGGCGACAGCCTGCTTTATGTCAAGCTTGGCATTGATCGGTACAACCACTCGCCCTTCAGATCCAACCGAGAACACGCCTCCGTCGATCGGTCTTTGTGTCAGAATCGGTGCCAACTCCGAGCCGTCATCGAATTGGGACAACACGTTACCCGGGCGTGTCGCATCGAAGATCCATAGCTGGTAAACCGAGTCTTTCGGATCGTTGATCGAGAGACCGGAGAACACCATGACTCCCGTGTTTGTTTCGGGATCCCAGATGACTTCGCCCAAAGCCTCAGGGCCGCTCGGGTGACCCGTCGCGATCCAATCTGTTCGTTGCACGCCGGGGGTCGCAACAAGTTTCTCGAATTGCTGTTCGGGTGACAGCTCAAGAGATTGCCCAAATAAAACAGTCCATGCGACGAGGATCGCCGCAGCTGCAGCAATCCAGCCCGTCATGTTGATGACTGGAAACTTGAATGAGCTCGTTGTCTGCTCCGCAGCCGGAACGCCTTTGACTTCTGCTGCGTTACCAGTGCTGGTGCTCTCGGCCCATGCCCGTCCCATCGCATTCAGTCGGTCTGCCAAGCCTTGCGGCATGTCGGCCCCACCTTCTGACAAAGCCAGCGAGGCCGCCAGTGCACCAGCTGCATGATCAAGATCATCGTGGAGAGCCAGATCTGTTGAGACCTCAGCGATCTGTGCCTCCTCTGCGCAGGACAGATCTCCGAGCACCAGGCCCGCGAGAAGTTCGGAATTGGAGAAATCCTGAGTCATGTCGCTGATGAAGAGTCCTGCATGATTTCCCGGAGCCTGATGAGCCCGCGGCGTGCGTGAGTCTTGACCGTGCCGAGCGGCATGGATGTCACCTTGGCTATCTGTTCGTGCGAAAGGCCCTGTTGGATGGAGAGTCGAAGAACTTTCTGCTGGTTTTCACTCAGCAACAAAAAGGCCTTCCCTGCTTGGGCGGCCTCCTCAGGCAAATCCAGTGCTTCCCGACGACCAGGAGATTCACCTAAGGGTGAGACAAGGGCACCAAACTGTTGAGGATCGACAGCGTTTTCGGGCCTCCTGGATCGCTTCCGTTGCCGGTCAATCAGCCGACGTCGTGCGATCATTGCGATAAACGTGGTTTCTGAGGCCACAGTTGGGTCGAAGCGTCCTGCAGATTGCCAAATCGAGAGGAAAATATCTTGAACCGCGTCCTCGGCTTCAGCAGCGGTTGGCGATTGCTGGCGTGCGAGCGACCACACCAACCCGCCATACCTCGCCGTCAGTTCCTCAGCAGCTTCCCCATCACCCGAAGCGAGTCTGGGAAGAATCAGGTCCGCAATGGTTCCCGAATTGCTGCGAGGGGCATTCATCTTGTTGGAGCTGGGCTTCTCCATGCTGGCGATCAATGCCTGTGGCGTGCTAAGTCCTGACGGCTGTGAAGATACGTAAGAGAGGTCGACCGAGGCGGTCCCGATGCTGGATGCTATCGAATCCAACAAGGGCTTGCCCGGGCGGGGTGTGGCTCGAATGTTGCCTCATTTCGCACTTTGTTCGTACGAACAGGCCGCGTAGAAGGCGAAATTCACAAATTGATTAGAGGAAATTGTGGATCAGGGCAATAAGATCAGGGATTACCCGATACTATATACATAGCTGCCCTGATAGTGTAAATGGGAAGCTTGGGTCTCCATGTGAGGATACCTAGGTCGGTGCCTCTGGCGGATTGGAAGCATCTGATGAAAGCCGACAACGCCAATCTTACTTCTAATGGCATCTCGGCTCTGAAAGGAGCACGCCAAATTGTTGGTGTCGATGAGACGCAACTGCGCGCGCATCTCGATTTGCTTTCGAAGACGCTCGATGCTTTGTCTGCGCATGTTGCAATCATTGATGACGCAGGAATAATTCTTGCAGTCAATGGTGCATGGCGCCGTTTTGCCGAAGCAAATGGCGGAGATGTGGCAGGATTTAATATTGGTGACAATTACTTAGAGGTTTGCGATGTGGCGACTGGTGATTGCGCCGATGAAGCTCGTCCAATGTTTGACGGCATCAAATCAGTCATACAAGGTAATTCCCCTGGGTATTATATGCAGTATCCCTGTCACACTCCCAATGAAAAAGGATGGTACCAAGTACGCGTGACTCCGTTCACGGGTGATATGCACAACCGCTTTGTGATCTCACATGAGAACATCACCGAATCAAAGATTGCTGAAGAAGAGTTGCGTGCTTCACAAGCGCAGCTCGCACACATAGTTCGCATGGGAACCATGGGCGAGCTTGCAGCCGGGATCGCTCACGAACTCAATCAGCCGCTGACTGCGATCTCTAACTACGCGTCTGGTTGCGCGCGTCGCCTTGAAGGCGACGATCTCGCGGCACAACGCAAAGCCATCACCTTCGCGCTCGAAGAGATCGCCAATGAGTCGGAGCGTGCGGGCATCATTATCCGCCGCCTCCGTGAGTTTGTTCGCAAGTCCGACCCGAAGCGCGAGCTCATCAATCTGAATGAATCGCTCGCTGAGGCCATCGGTCTCGTTCACCACGAGGCGCGTCTTCGCGGTGTGGAGGTCACGACGAAGCTCGATAGTTCTATCGCGATGGTTTTCGGCGATTCGATCCAACTCCAGCAGGTGCTCCTCAACCTTCTCCGCAATGCTGTTGAAGCGATTTGTGGCTTTTCCATGGGGGATGCCGCCCGCCCAGAGCAGCTGCGTATGCTCGGCCAGGTTATGGTCGTTACCCGAATGCCCGATCCGCAGTCGGTCATCGTCGAGGTCATCGACGATGGCCCCGGCCTCTCGATCGAATCCATTGAGCGTGTCTTTGAAGCGTTCTATACCACCAAGTCGGCAGGCCTCGGTCTGGGACTTTCGCTCTCCGCTTCCATCGTCGAAGCCCACGGCGGCACGCTCCGCTGCGGGAACCGCACTGATGGCGGAGGAGCATGGTTCAGAATGCTCCTGCCCAAAGGTCACCAAGAAGCAAGTAAACGTCCTGTCTGAACCCTCTCACTCACCCACTCCATTCCCGTGACACGGGAGGAGACCTGCCATGATTAATGAGAATAGAAGCGTGAAGCCTACCGTGTTCGTGATCGACGATGATCCTTCGATGCGCAAGAGCCTGAGCTGGCTCATCGAGAGCGTCAACCTCGACGTTGAGACCTACGAGTCTGCCAACGCGTACATCGAGAAGCACCAGCCAGGCCGAGCCGGCTGCGTTCTCCTCGACGTTCGTATGCCCGGGATGTCTGGTCTCGATCTGCAACAACAGCTGAAGGACCTTGGTTCGCCCACACCGATCATTGTGATGACTGGGCACGCCGATGTTCCCATGGCTGTGCGGGCTTTGAAGTCCGGCGCTTTCGACTTTATCGAGAAGCCTTTCAACGACCAAGTGCTCCTTGATAGCGTGCAGAAGGCGATCGAGCACGATCGACATAACCGTGATGCATTCTCGGAAGTCGAAGAAGTCGAAGGGCGTATTTCGAGCTTGACCAAGCGTGAAACAGAAGTGATGGGCCATGTCGTGGACGGCAACCCAAATCGTCGGATTGCGGAGATCCTTGGCCTTTCAGAGAAGACCATCGAGGTTCACCGTGCGCACGTCATGGAGAAGATGCGGGCCAAGAACGCTGCCGATCTCATCCGCATGGTTCTCTCGGCACGCAACTATCAAAGCGCAGAAACCATCCGGTCCTCATAAACAGGCACCCCCTCGCGAGTTCACTCGGAATCGCGCGGGGTGTCTTTGTGGAGGATGAGGCGGCGTTGCTCTTCGTCTGAAGTGATGCCGAACACGGTGATTCGTTCGTCCCACACTTCTTCTACCAGGCCGCTGGTATCGAAGAACCGTCCTGAGTGTCTTTTTACCGATGCGGGGGGAAAGCTCAACGCCATCGTGGATGCGACGCTATGCGTGGCTTGCCGGTTTGCTTGATCGGTTGCTGCTTCGGGATCCGCGAGCCGCATCACCAGTTGGCCTGTCCCTTTTCGTTCCACCGCGCTGGGGTCATCTTCGGGGCTGACGGTGACGTTGACTCGTTGCATGAACGGCTCCTGTCCAAGGTTGCCGGGCATAAGGACGAGCGGTGGTGCGAACCTTGTGATCAAGCCACGGTCAGCTTCGAGCACCTCGGAAACACCGATTCCACCATCGGCCGTTCCAACGATGGTGCGAACCAGAACAACTTCATCGTTCTCGAGTCGGGTGATCTTGGCAAGCGTGTCCGGATCAGTAGTTGGTTCGATGATCTCTTCGAAACGAGCGCCATCCTCGGCGATGTAGTGGCGAGTCACACTGTTTCTGCTCATGACGTTGGGGTACGCGATCGACGGGGTCACCGGAGGTGAGTTCGACGGGATTCCGTCTGTGCTGAGCATGATCCCTTGCTGGGTACAGGCGCCGAGCAGAAGGGGGATGGCCGAGGCGAAGAGGGGCGTGGTAGAGCGTTTCATGCCACCAGACTATCCGGTTCGAACTCCGGTTAGACTGGGGAGATGTTGCCACGTGCGTTTGTCTTGACATGCTTTGCTGTTCTGCCGATTTTTCTTTCCGCGTGCGGCGGGGGAAGCTTTGGGTATCGCGGTGCCGACCCGGATGCCACCTCGTTTTTTAGCGGTGTCGGCCCGGTGACCCCGCAACAGGCTGCTGCCTGGGCGGTCGATCCCTACAACGCCGACAACCGGTTTCGCGGTATCTCGTTGCTCTCAAGAGCTCCGTTTGGCGGAGGTCCTGAATACGTCGCCCTCTATCGGCGGGCGCTTGCCGATGGGGATGCGACCGTTCGAGCGGCCGCGGTGCGCGGGCTCGCGGCTCACGGCACGGCGGGCGATGTCGCCGGTATCGTTGCCCTCCTTCAAGGCAACACCACCGTCCAGCTGAGGTGGGAGATCGCCCGTGCGCTCCAGCGGCTCCACGATCCGGATCACGCCATCGATCCTCTCCTCGAGCTCATGTTCGAAGAGAACGAAGAGAATCTTGATGTGCGCATCAACGCGGCTCGTGCGCTCGGTCAATACCCGCAGCGGCGTGTGCTCGATGCGCTTATCGCCGCGTTGCGTGAGCGTGATCTTGGCGTGAACGATGCGGCGAAGCAATCCCTTGTTGACCTGACGGGCCAAGATTTCGGGCTTGACCAATCGGAGTGGCTTGCTTTCGCGGATCGAACAGACAACCCGTTCGTGCGTCAGCAGCTGTATGAGTACCCGATCTTCTGGCGTGGTCGCCTGTGGTACGAGTGGCTTCTGATCTGGAGGCGTCCGCCGAACGAGGTCGCATCCACACCGATCGGGATGCCGGCGTTGGTGCCGGAGGCGGAGTGAACGAGGAAGCGAGCGAACGACTGACCGTTGAGGTTCGCAGCTCGGCTGTCATGATTCGCAACGGATCCGTCCGGACGATGGGCTCAACGGGAGTCGTTCGAAGCGGATCACGCGAATGGGTCGGCAGGCGGGTCGTCACAACAAGTGCCGAGGAGCTCAGCTCAACGATCGATGTTTCTCAGGCTCAAATCGTTGAGGTTCCTGAAAGCGTTGACGATGATCAGGCCGCGATGGTGGGCGTCGTAGCGATCGCTTTCGCAGCGGTGTACCGGGCGGAGGTGGACCGCGGTGGCTACATCGCGGTTGTCGGCGATGATGCGGTCTCGCTCGCGTCAGTCCAATTGGGAGCGGTTCGCAACGATAAGGTTCGGTTGATCAGTCGAGGGGAATCGGCCGGAGAACGTGCCGCACGCTGGGGTCTCAAGCATCGTCTGGTATCAGAAGCGGGCAAGCGGGGTGATCAACGAGCGGTGGTGCTTGGTGATGCGTCGATGTTTGGGGATGCCGCCAGGATGGCAAGCGATCGAGCCACGATTGTGCTGATCGATGGGATGGGCACGATCGATGGCGAACTCCTGCAGATCGTGACCGAGAGGGAGTTGACTCTGCGGGGCGTCGGAACCGGGCCTGTTTCAGAAGCGATGGCGATGATCGAGATGGGCGGCATCGACTTGGCTGGCTTGGTCGGGATGCGGCACCAAACAGCGGATGCCTTGCAAGATCAAAGAGATGGGGAGATCACTCGCCTGCTTCAGTCGGCGGAGGGTCTTGTGGGGTTGGTTCGTTCCCCGTGATCGCCACCGCGCCCGTCAGCACCAGTGTTCCGAGCACGGCGGTGAGGATAAGGCGGTAGTAGCCGAATGCGGAGAGCCCGTGCTTTGTCAAGAAAGCGACGAGCCACTTCACAGCGAATGCGGCCGAGAC
>JBCDAP010000102.1:0-6414 GCA_039185335.1 Planctomycetota bacterium
GCCGGTGATGGCTGGTTTGACCGTGGTGACTTCGAAGACCTGCGGCGCGTTGTCCTTGATGCGTGAGAGGAAGTTGGGTCCCGTATTGACGAGCGCAACGCGCCGATCTTGGTAGACCTCGATGAGATGCTCGAAGCCTTTCGAAGCGGCTTCACGCGGCAGAGCGCCGAGGCGGTAGAGGGTGACAAAGCGATCGAGGAAGTCGAGGGCGTCGTGGTTGGTGAGGTTCGCGCGGAGGGTGCCGTCTTCGTCAACGCGGAGGGGTGGACGATTGTCGGCGAAGAGCATGATGGGGAGCTGTGAATCGGTGCCGATGGGTTGGGTGAAGAGAGCTTTGCCGGTGCGTGCGTGGTAAACGCCGGCCTGGTCGACAAGGTCGAGCCAGTTCGTGGCGAGTGATTCGGGAGTCAGGCCACCTTCTCCAAGGAGAACCGTGTTGCACATCACCGCCTGGGTGGTGAGGTACCAAGGCAGGGCGAGTTGCTGGTCGGCGATGGTGCCGAGCGCGAGTGCGCCCTCGTGATAGGACTCGAGCGATTCTTGCGGGAGGATGGAAAGATCGGCAAAGGCGCCGGCGGCGGCATAGCGGGCGAAAGAAAGATCGGAGAGATTGACGACATCCGGAGCACGCCCCGCGGCCGCGGCGGCGAGCAGCTTGCGATTGATCGCATCGAACGGCACATCAACCCATTCGATCTCAATATCAGGATGTTCCGATTCGAACGCCTCGATGCGTTCGTTCATGTAATCGTTAAAGGTTGGGCGGAGCGAGATGGTCCAGAATTCGACCCGTTGCGTACGATCGTCAGAGGAAGCGTCGCATCCATTGAGGAAGGGCAAACAACAGAGGGTGAATGCGCCAAGGCAACGGGCGTGTCGAGGTCTCACGCGAACTCCTGCGCGGGATCACAGCGGGTCGTTCTCTTCGGCTTTGGGTCGTAGATGTATGCGATCAAGGGAGAGAAGAAGCAGCTTGAACGATATCACGATCGAGCGGCGACCACAGGACGCGGAGTGTGGAGACGCCGGTCTGCTGATCGATGAGGTCCTCGACTTTGACCTCCTCGGCGTGCCCGTCGGGGAAGCCGAAGTGGGCGCCGCCGCGGATAGCGTTGAGGTCGTTGTTGCGGTTGGGGTGGCGATACCAGGGCACGTATGAAGAAGGTACTCCCTCGGCGAGTTCGGGAGCGCCTGCTGTTCGGCGGCCCGGGAAGGCGTTGCCCGGGAAGTCAGAGATACCGTTGCCTCCGCCGAAACGCTCGCCCGGGAGCCCGCGAAGGCCCATTGTTGAGGAGGTGACATAGCTTGTTTCACCGAAAGCGTTGGTGGCGCGGAACTGGCCCCAAGCTTCACCAATCAGGATGGTGTCGGTGGCGGCACGCACATTAGCATCGAACTCACGTCCTGCAGATTCGAGGCCGACGCCTGAGGATGCCCAGTAGTTCATGGTGTAGGAACGGCCGGCATCGATGTGGTGTGGGCATGTGAAGACGGCGCCACCGACGGTGCCTGGGCGTTCGTCGTCATTCGGATCGCCCGGTTCGCCTCCGCCGAAGTCGGGCAGGTAACGCCCGATCACATCGGCGTCGTACCAGCTGAGTTCGTCTTCGTCAGGCGTCGTGAGGCCAACATTGTTTGCAGGGAATTCATCATCGTAATCGGATGAATACAGCACCATGGCTTGGACCAGCGAGCGGATGTTGGCCTTGCATTGCAGATCGAATGCGCGTTCGCGTGCTTGTCCGAGCGCCGGAAGAAGGATGCCGATCAGGAGCGCGATGATCGCGACGACGACGAGTAGCTCGATGAGTGTGAACCCGTGTGTTCGCTTGGTAGTCATGACTGGACACCTTTCGTGGTGCTTTGAGCGGATCGGTCGGGTGTTCCGATGGCCTGAGGGGGCGGTGCAACGGATTCGCGCTCCATCAGTTCGGTTGGCAGGACGACGCGTTCGCTTGGGCCTGATTGGGAATCGAGCGCTTCGGCGAGCATCGTGACGGCGCGGCGGCCGAGTTCTTCGAGCGGCTGCCAGAACGTGGTCAATGGGGGAGCGAGGCATTCGGCGCTGGGCGGGTCATCGACGCCGACGACGGAGAGGTCTTCGGGGATCGTGAGATTCGCTTTGCGGCAAGAGGTGTAAACATCGAGCGCGAGGTAATAGCCCGCGGCAACAATGGCGGTGGGACGGTCGCTCGTGAGAAGGAGTTCAACGAGACCGTTCAGTTCGACCTCGGAGAGACGCCAGGCGCTCGAATGGATCACGAGTTCTTCATCGATGGCGAGCTTGGCGGCGGCCATGCCTTCGCGGTAGCCCGTTTCGCGGTCGGCGTTGTTGGAAGCGGGCTGGCCCGCGCCGAGGAAAGCAATGCGTTCGTGCCCTTGTTCAACAAGGAGTTCGACGGCGCGGCGGATCATGCCGACGTTGTCGGTATCGATGAAGAGAACATCATCGCGCGTTTCGTATTGCGCACCGACCGAGACAATGGGGAGCGAGTCGCGTTGAACGGTTGTGGTCTGACCGCGATTGGCACCGTAGCGAGGCGAGGTATCGAATTGCTCTTGATAGGGGTTGACGTACAGGAAGCCTGAGCACTCACGGCGCCAGTCTTCGTTGTATCGAAGGAGGACCAGATCGATGCCGCGGTCCATGGCCTCGTCGCGGACTCCCTGGAAGATCCGCCCGTGGTATGGGTCGGCCATGGTGGATTCGGGATGGAAGACCATGCCGAAGCGAACGTCGGATGCGATGTGCCCGGGTTTAGCGTAGTTCTCGTGAACAAACGTGCCTCGTCCCTGTCCGCGCCGCAGCACGCCTGAGGAGACGAGCTCGTTGAGAGCTCGGTGAACGGTCACGAGCGACACGTTCATGAGTTCGGACAGTTCCTTTGTGGAAGGCAGGCGTTCGCCCGGGTTGACCTGTCCCGACTCGATGGCGGAGTGCACAGAATCACGAACCGCGGCGTAGAGGGGCGTGCCGTTGGATGCGATGACCGGCTTAAATTCGAATCGAGTGGTCATGGAAACTGCAGGCAGGCGGTTGAGCCGGCCCACAGGAGTAGTGGTTAGACAGGTTGATTAGCGACGACGGCGGAGTGCCGCGACGCCGGCAAGGCCGAGCAGGCCGGCGGTACCCGGAGTGGGGATGCCGGTCACAGAATTGAGGTCGTAGCCCAAACGGGTCTCATCCCAGAAGAAGGAGGAAGACCATTGGTTCGAGACAACGAAAGTGCGGTCGATGCGGGAGTTGGTGTCCATCGCGAAGGTGTCGACGGTGCCGGTAGCGATCGCCGAAGAAGTCATGGCACCTTCGTCGGAAAGGTCGGATGCGTTGACCCAGTAGGTGACGCGGTCGATCGAACCGCCGCCCACGTTCACTTCGAGCTTGTAGAGAACGTGGTAGGTGGTGGCTTGGGCGTTGGCGAGAAGAACGGTGTTCTCGAGGTCGCCGCTGGAGTTGCGGGCACGGAGAATCAGGTCTTTCTCGCCCGCGGCCGCACCGGCGGATTCGCCTTGGAAGCCTGCGAAGAGGCCGTAGACGTTGTCCGCGCTGGTGTTGTTGTACGCTGATGAGCCGAAGAAGTTGGTGAAGCCGACAACAGCGGTGTCACGGCCCGTGGTGTTCGTGAAGTCCCCGCCTGGGTTCACGAAGAAGCTCATGTAATAGGTATCCGCGGCGGCGTAGCTGTCGACTTTGTGATGGCCGGCGCGATAGAAGTCGAAGGAGCTGGCGATGTACCGGCCCTTGCCAGTGGAGGCATCGTCGTAAGCGGTGGCCGAGTTGGTCAGCGAGATGGAGTCGGCCTGGAGGTTGGCCGAGCCAACGGACCATGCGGCGGAGCCGGCACCGGTCCAGCCGGGCGCGATGTTGGGGTTCTGCCCGTTGAGTCCGCCCAGTGTGTAATCGGCGGTGTTGTACGAATCGGCAGCGATGAGCTGAGCCGAAGCGCCAGCAGCAAGGCCGGCCAACGCGGTAATGGCAATCATGTTCTTCATACCGTGTTCCTTTCACGCGGAGAAACCCGCGTTGACTCTCTGTCTTCCATTTGCTGACGAGCCGCCCCCGGAAAGAGACAACCGAGCTCGCAGCGACTGATTATATAACTTGACCCCAAATCCCCGGATCGCAACGCAGAAACGCGGAAAAATCAACGAATGTTGAGCTTCAAGAGGCAGTTTTGTTCGTATTTTGATCGAAAATTCAGATACCGACCCACTCGCCGCTGCTCTGAATGGAAGCGTTCGCCGCGGTCATCACCGCGATGTTTTCGACGATGTGCTCGAGTTGAGAGGGAGCATCGCCACCCTCAAAGAAGCGAACCATGCCTTGGACGAGCCTCTCGTACACAGGCGCGAAGTCGACTTTGAACTGGTGTGTCAGTTTGGTGCCCTGCACGGTTGCGCCGAAATCGTAGGAGCCTTTGCGTTCGAGTCGGAGCCGCGCGTAGCGGCCATCGTGGTAGTCGAGATCAACGAGGTGTCGGTCTTCTGTGGCGATGGCGGAGACGCGTTTGACTCCTGGTCCCCAGATAGCGTCGACCATCTCGATGGTGTGGACGCCGTAGTGGAGAACGCCCGGTGCACCGTCGTTGAGTTCGCCCGGCCCGAATGCGTCGATCGCGACAATGTCGCCCAGTTCGGCACGCGGGAGTTCGTCGAGTTCGGTCGCGAAGCGCAGCGATGAGGCGGAATAGCAACGTGCATTGTTCGAAGTCGCGAGCTGATGGATCTCTTTCGCCTCTTCTAGTGTGCAGGCGAGCGGCTTGTCGATATACGTGGGCATGCCTCGCTCGAGCGCCGCACGCGACAATGCGAAGTGTTTGTCGCCCGCGACAGCGAGGACAAGAACTCCTTCGACTGAATCAAGAAGCTTGTCGATCGAGTCGACAAAGCTGACGCCGAGTGATTCGGAGGTGGAACGCCATTGCGCGACATCATCCGGATTGGGCCAGTCGTGATCACCCGGATCGTGACAGGCAACGACCTTGCACGGCGTTTCTCCGTTGTCGTTGAGCTTAGCGATCGCTTCGGAAAAGACAGGAAGGTGGCTCGAGTCGGCACCGATGACACCGAGTTTCATGGGGCGTTCCTTTGGTGATGGGTGGGGGCGTGCTGGGTTTGTTCAAAAAACAGATGAATGATCGAGATGCACCGCGGAGCCGCGAGCGAGTGACTCACGTTCGGCTTCAAGGATGCGTGTCGAATCGCTCGCGGATTGCATGGTGGCGGGTGCTTCACTGGCATAAGATGCGACCGCGTTCACCATAGCCGAGACTTCGGCCTGCCAGCCGTCCGCAGGGTCGAGCGTGGGCGTTTCGGTCGAGCCATCCTTGCGATGAACGAGCAGTTGATCGTCTCTCGCGAGGTCGAAGTCCGCAACGCCTTCCTCGAATCGAGCGAGCAGTCGCATTGTGAAAGGGAAGGTTGGTGCGGGGAGCCATCCGCCCTGCGCGATCACCTGAAGCTCTTGATCGGGGTAGTGATATGTGGTGGTGTGATGATTGGCTGTGCCGGTAGTTGTGACGCCTTCGGGGATGCCGATCGCGTGATTGATGAAGTCGGTGTCGTGGATGTGGAGATCGAAGAGCGCGCCGCCGGAGCGATCGGGATTCAGATAGAAATCGTCGTTCCAGGTTGGCGCCGCGCCAAGGCGCTCGAGGTGGAGAGAACGAAGCTGCCCGAGCGTGCGTTGGTCGATGAGCTGCTTGACGTACGCCCAGGCGGGCCAGAATCGCATGCACATCGCGGGCATGCACAGGACGCCCGCGTCGGAGGCTTGTTCGCCGATCGTTTGCACATCGATGGACCGAAGCGCGACAGGTTTTTCGATGATCAAGTGCTTGCCCGCGTTGATGACGCGTTGAGCCAGTTCGATGTGCGTATCCGTCGGCGTGCAGATCGACACGAGTTCGAGCTCGGGTGTAGCGAGAAACGCATCGAGATCGTCGGTCGCGTTGAGCGAATCGGGATCGAAGAGCTGCTCTTGTCGGGCACTCCCGATGTTGCCCGTGTTGTTGATCGCACCAGAACGCCGGTCTTCGGATTGATCGAGCACTGCAACGAGCGTCGCTCCGACGCTTTGATATGCGCGCACATGGGTGGTTCCCATGAATCCCAAACCGATGACACCGACCTTAATGCTCAAGCGATGGCCTTTGAGAGAGAAGCGATGTGTTCGCGTGCCACAATAACATCGCGCACGCGCTGCTCGCCCGCTTCGCGTTCGATGTAGGCGGCAGCACCAGGGCAGACGCGCGATGTGGTCTCGAGGAAACGCGCCCAATCAACAGAGCCGGTGCCCACGGGGAGTTCGGTTCCCCATGTGCCAGGAGTTCGGGCCGGGTCCGCGTCCTTGATGTGGAGCTGAGCGATGCGGAAGCCGAGGGTTTCGATGGCTTCGATCGGGTCGCCCATGCC
>JBCDAP010000103.1:0-6404 GCA_039185335.1 Planctomycetota bacterium
AATTCGATCTTGCAGTTCAATTTCCTGGATGCCAACGGCAATAATCGTTGGTCCAATCTGATCGACGAGAACGGAGCGGTGACAACACAGATCTTCCAGAACCCGCAAACGTCGGCAGCCGGCACAGCGCCGGAAGACAAAACATTCTTGTTGGTCGCCAATGTTGATCCCCTGGACACTGTCAGCAGCGACATCTCTCGAATCAAGATTTTTCGCAACGGGGATGCTCTGCCCGAAACGCTCGACGACATCGACTGGGACGTAGAGGCCACAAACGGCAACACAGGGGCATTCCTGAACACAATCCAGATCATTGCGCTCGGTGATATCGAGATTGATGAAATCCGTATCCGTCGTGATAACGGCGGAACGCTCGACGATGTCCTGCTTTCAACCGGAAATCCAAACATGGTTGATACGTTTGATGCGATGACAGGATCGCTCGTGGGTGCGAATGGAGGAACCGGCTGGAACAGCGCCTGGGCGGCGAGTGCCTCGCTTCCCGAACTCTCTGTCGGAGCTGGCAGCCTGGACTACCCGTCGTTCGATCTCGGCGGATTCCAGAACGAAACAGTGCTGATGCTCTCGCGTATTCAATCACGCCAATCGGGTGCATCGACAGGGGGCTATCAGGTTCGCATAAAATTCTTCCAACAGGGCGATATCCCGCCGGCTTCCGAACGTGCAATCGATTGGGATTACATTGCCGATTCCAACAGCAGTTTGTTCCTCCGCAAGCTGCGGATTGTTGGAACGTCGACAGGCGGAACGACAACGATCGACGATGTCAATGTCTCGACCACGTACGCCGGCGCTATCGCAGGTTTTTGTGTCGTTGACCTGAATGTTGATGGCATCGCCGACTTCTTTGACTTGTCCGTGATTTCAAATCTCGCAAATTCGAATAGCGCCGGTGCCGACTTTAATGGTGACAGCTCCATTGATGGGGCTGACATCGATGACTTCACCGCAGGGCTTAATGCCGGCTGCGAATGAACCTCTTCTTAACAGCTCTCGCTCAGGAATGAGCAAGAGCTGCTTGCTTCGATAATCCAAAAAGACCATAGAAAGCTGCGGAGTCCGGCGATATGAAGCATCGATACAGATCAACGCATTTTCTGAGCCTCCATGCGGTCGCCCTAATCGTGCTGCTGTTTTCATCGTTCACAGGAAATGCGAACACGCAGCCGTTATCTGCATCGCCGGGTGTGACAGAAGGTTGGCGCCTGACTTTGATTGATGAGTTCAACGGCACGAACTTGAACACGAATATCTGGGAGCGAGTCACACAGCTGCCTTTCTCAAACAGCGCTGTGAAGTCAGCACGTCTCCCCCAGAACGTGATCGTTGAGAACGGCACAGCCCGCTTCTTGACCAAGTCGGAAACATTCCAACACCCCGAACGCGACCAGACCTACGACTGGACTTCGGGATACATGCAGACAAAGGTCTTCCAGCAACGATACGGGTACTGGGATTCCAGCATGCGCATCGCAGCATCGACCGGCCTGAACAACGCATTCTGGGCCACCACGAACGGAACACCTCCAGCCACAAGCTTCGAGCTCGACATCGTCGAAGCTCACTACCCGGCAAACCCTCACTTTAATTTCCACGCTTGGCGTTGGCCTGATGAGAACTCGAAGCGTGCGTATCCCGATTCGATCAACGATATCGGATACAACCTGCACGATTCGTTCCATACTTATGCGATGCTCTGGACCGAGGGCAATGACATCGTGTACTACGTTGATGGTGTGGAGTACCACCGAGTGGTTCCCAACGCGAGCGAGCCCAACCTAGGTGGGCCGGACGGTCCTGCGGATATCAAATATTCAACCGCGGTGATGACATTCGGTGGCCCGATTGTTCCCGAGCTCGATGGGACGTCCATGGATGTCGATTGGGTTCGTGTCTTCGGCATATCCGATCATTTGATGGCCGAAGAGAGTTTCGAGAGTTCCAGCACCTTTCATGGAGGCGATGGCTGGTTTGGTTCATGGAACGCTCCTGAAGGTTCCGAAGCGTACGTGGCCGGCTCCAGCCTCGACCCAAACGTGGCAGGCTACAAACCGGGCAAAGGGGCCGCATTGGATCTTGGCTCGCTCGGCACTCCGATCGAACGCCAGATCGACGTGCCCAACCGCTTCTCGTACGACACCGATGCGACGTGGTTCATTTCATTTCTGGTGAAACGATCCGCTGGATCAGGGATGAGACTCGAACTTGTTTCTGGTGGCAACGTTCGCGGGATGTATGAGATAGATTCCGACGGCACGATTGGCACGGCAATGACCAGCGCGGTCACGAGCAGCGAGAGTGTTCCCGTCGGAGAAGACACCCTTATCACAATCATGATCAAGGCACGACCAAGCTGGACAAGTGTCTTTGCGAACGGGGACTTGTACATCGAGAACGACGAAGTGTACTCACGGACGTTCACCCCGGGCCAAAGCATGCCGGCTAGCGCCCCGCTTCTGAACGAGTGGCACACGAAAGCCACGGGCGGCAGTTCGGTAACGCCCTCGACCGTTCGCCTTGTCCCCCTCGGATCAGGGGCTTTGCTCGTTGACGAGATTCGCCTCGGAAACACATTCGCGAGCGTCACCAGAAACACCGCCAGCGGGATCTGCCCCGCCGACGCAAACTTTGATGGAACCACAGATACAACCGATTTGTTGCTTTATCTCAACTCGCTTGAAGACAAGTTGCTTTGGACAGATTACTCAGGTGACGGTGCTATCAACGGTTCCGATGCCATCCGCTACCTCGATCTGTTTGAGCAATGCTCGTGCTGCCAATGAACTGAACTCAACGAGGTACAGGTCGATAAATGTGCTCTAAATCACGCACAAGAGAATGAACACTCTACGGCACTCTCCAACGAATGAACTTTAGCGATGAGATCGCCATCGCTAACCCCAGTGTAGCTCTTATCGAGATTGTCATCGAAGTACCGCGCCGTCCGCCAAAACCAGCGCGTGGCACATCAGCATCTCGGCGATCTTCGCGTTCGGATCGAAGTTCCTCGAATTCCGCGCATCCTTGGTATCAGCAGTCCCGGAACCCGCCGCCATCGTCGCGCCAACAACAGCACCGTCGATGTTCCGGATCAGCACCGTCCAGTCATCCGCGTCCAGCGTCGTACCATGAGACTAATAGTCCTGGTACCCCGATGCGTCCTCGTCGATCTGGTAGCCGCACATGCATCCCATACTGTCTTGACGATGGCGGGTGATCGGAGTACCGGAGCTGTCCTGATGCTAACAAAAGCGGACAAATCGACTTCTTCCACCTCACTAACTTGCTCTCAGACATTGACCAGCCGATGTTCGGATCGCTTACTGACTTCAATAGCGACGACACGGTGAGCAGATTTGATGTTCTCGACATTCTTGTCAGTCTGCAGATCGACACACCTTGACGTCTTGGTACTCTTTTTTAAAAGCTACAATCAATCTGCGTGGCAGGCATGTTCAGTGGCGTTGAGGAACGCCGAGAGATCGAAGAAGTCGGGGGTGCTTGAAAAGTCGAAGTCGGAGGATGGTTCACTGGCGTTGAGTGCAGTGATGAATGCCGTGGTGTCAGCGGCGTTAACATCAGCGTCCTGGTTGAAATTAGGTCCTGAGGCAGGGTGGGTGCAGGCTTTGGCGTCGATAGCGAAGGCATCAATGGCGGCTTCGATGAGTGATCCTGTGTTTGAGTCATCGGCAACAAAGCGAATGCGGGTTGTGGCGGAGGGTGTGATAAGGTCGTCGAGGGTGAACGATGCGGAAATCCAGCCGCCCATAGTTCCCTCGCCTGTAGGGCCGACTGTTTCGGCTATGGTCCACGACTCGCCGCCATCGCTTGAGACCTGGACAATGAACACGTCTTCGCTCGCGCCGGTGCCTGCTGAGTTGGAGTACCATCGATCGTAGGAAACGGTGATGTCGGTAGCGCCCGCGAGATTGAGTACAGGCGATACGAGTGATGTTGTGCCACCGTCGACGTCGAATGAGCCGACAAAGCCATTATCACGACCATCGGTAACGAAGCAGAAGTCGTCGTCGGAGCCTGAGCCTGGCTGTGCGGCGGTCGGAAGCGGCGCTTCCCGATTCCATATTCCCGCAGTAGCTGTGTCGCCAGCCCAGCCGACGGTCCATCCGCTGTCAGAGGTAAATGAATCGGCGAATATCTGCTGCTGCGCTGCCGGGATGAGGACAAGGGGCTCTGCACCTTGTGGTACATCTGGGAATGAGACAGTTCCTGATTCGGCTGCTTCGATCTGGAAGTAATAGCTGATGGTCTGGCCGCACCGGACGGCGGGTAGTGTGGTCTGTCCCTGGTTCCCAAGCGGAGCAGAGAACCACGGTCCACAGTCAATGCGATAAACGACAGAGCCATCAGTCAGTAGCGTGTCGTCATTCGGAGCGATGGTGGCCTGCACAGTGACTTCGACAGCAGGATCGATGAAAACACCTTCGGGGAGAGTTGGCATGATGGAAGGCGGAAAAAACGCGGTCGCAATGGCATCGCCGACGTTGAGTGTTCCAGCGGTTGCGACCTTTCCATCGAGTGAAGCGAGAGGACGCGTGGTATCAAGAAGTTGCTGACGGACTTGTTGATATGTCCAGTTCGGTCGGTACGACCAAAGAAGGGCAGCGGCACCAGTAACATGGGGCGCGGCGAAGGATGTGCCCGAAGAAAAGCCATATGTTGTGGGATTGCCCACAGGAGGGACGGTCGAGACGATGCCGACACCCGGTGCGCCGAGATCGACATCAATGAGGTTGTACTGAGAAGATGGCGCGAGCCGATCGCGGTTATCAACGGAAGCAACGGAGATAATATTGTCCTGATCGAGGGCGGCGGGGTATGCAGCGATCGGTGTACCCCCGTTGCCTGCGGCGATCACGAGGAGATGGCCGTGAGACCGTGCACCTGAGACCGCGGCATCGAGGAATGGGTCGTAAAAGTCCGAACCCCATGAGTGGTTGGTCATCTGGAAGTCATTGAGGCAAGCATACTCGAGCGCCTCGATGGCCAAACCTGTAGGACCTGTACCTGTGAGATCGATGAACTTGAGTGGTGCAAAGCGCGCTCGCCATGAAACACCTGCGACTCCGATGCCGTTGTCCCCAGGAGCGCAGATGGTCCCGGAGACATGCGTGCCGTGGACGGGGAAGTCCAACTGGTCTTCGATTGTGTTTGGTAAGCCTGTGGTGAAGTCCCATCCATGGATGTCGTCAATGTAACCGTTGTTATCATCGTCGATGCTGTTGTTTGGGACTTCGTCCTCATTAACCCAAACGTTCGCGTTGAGATCGGGGTGCGAGTAGTAAGTTCCCTGGTCGACGATGCCGACGACGATGGAGTCATCGCCTGTTGTGATGCTCCATGCGTCCGTGGCATCGATGTCAGAGTTTGTGAAGCCGCGTGAGTTGCCAATGAACTGCCGGGTGTTTTTCATGCCCCACTGGTCGGTGAAGAGCGGATCTGCAGAATCGATGAAAATAGAGACCATGTAATCGGGGGAAATATGCTGAAAGAGCTCGCCGTAATTGTGGAGGAAGAGTGTGGTATCAAGAACAGGTTGATTGAGATCGAGACGGAGCATGCGTGGGATGAGGCGAGATTCCCATTCGATGGAAGCACCGACAGCATTCAAGACACCATTGAGAAAGTCACGATCTACACCCTCATGAAGCATAACAAGGAGTGAGTTTGGATCGTAAGATCGCGACAGATCTGGGATGCCGTCTTGCGCAGAATTCGGAATAGTTTTTTCTGCGTTGTCGTATGCCGAAGCGTGGATCGAATTTTCGGATGAGAATGCTGCTACTGAGATGGCTGCTGCGCAGAGTAGGCGAGATGATGCAAAAGCGATGACGTCCGTGGGGCGAATCATTGGTTGTCGGCCTCCTCGAGGATGTATCGTGCTCAGTCGTTTCGTCTCGATCTGCGCGACGTTGCAAGGAGTGCGGAGATCGGGACGAAACGCTCCCCTTGGGAGCGAATCGGAATATCTGACCGTTCGGTGCGAATCAGCGGCGGCGACGACATGTCGCAACACCCGCGAGAACAAGAAGTCCGGAACTGCTTGGTGTTGGGATTCCGTTCACGGCAAGGTTACGGAATGCGAAGGCATCGGCTGTGCCACCAAATCGATCAGAAAGACTTGCGGTGAAGACAATTTCGAGAGTTGATCCGGTGCCGTCGATATCAGCCGAGTAGTCATCAAATCGATTCGACATGACGACACCATCCACGGTAAAGGCTGGGCCGTTTGAGTTGGTCCCTCGGAAGGGATCGTTATCCTTGGCCTCGTTATTGAATTGGAAATTGCTCGTATTAACACCGATAGCAAACAGATCCTGAAGAGGGTTGCCATCAAAGGAATACTGGAGCGAAACGAAATTTCC
>JBCDAP010000104.1:0-6386 GCA_039185335.1 Planctomycetota bacterium
ACCTCATCTGCGACGCATCTTGCAACCCCATATGGGTGTATCGGGAAGCAAAGGATCGTATCGGCCTAGACGATCTGCTCGATCGGACTTTTTTGCTCCCGGCATCTCATGTTGTGCGACGCGAGGCGTATCAGAACGTGCGATTCGACGAATCTATCGCGGGCTATGAAGACAGTGCTGGCTGGGCAGAACTCGCAGCACGCGGCGTCACGTGGGCCGTGACGCCTCCGCCTGTCGCGCGATATCGCATCCGTCCCGGCAGCGCAAGCAAAGCCTCTGTTTCGATGATGCGCGACGCTGCGATCGTTTTTCCTCGAATGTTTGAGCTTGCGCGTACACAAGGAGGAGACCCTGCTCTCTTGGACATACGCGAACAGGCCGTGATGCGACGACTCGCAATTTCTCACGCCTGCCGCGGAGCCGTCTTGGCACCGGACCAAGCCGAAGAGTTCGCTAGTCTCTTTGCTGGCGATGATGACCCGCCAGTCAACGCACGAGAGCTCACGACAACCGGCTTTTTCTCGGTGCTCTACGGCCTGGGGGAGTGGCCTTTTTACGACGCGCGCGCCCCGGCCCGCTGGGCGGCAGGCCTTGTGAAATTGTGGGATTTGTGGGCACACAGAGGCGCAATCGAGCCTGATGTTGCGAGACAAGCAAGGGCGTCGCTTGCTCGCCCGCTGTACAATAAACCTGACGTCCACGAACTCATGGGGGTGGCCGCGTGATCGTTCGCAAGCTCTTTGACCATGACCCCTTCGAGATGATGACTCGCCTGCTTGGCGAGGACGACCCAATCACCGCGATCGATGTTGGCGCGAATGTTGGATGGACCGCAATCCGTATCGCAGACCTGTTCCGAAACGCAACTGTGCATGCGTTTGAGCCGATGCCGGAGGTCTATGCAGAGATGGCCGAGCGTGTATCGAAGAGAGAGCAGATCCGTCCGCACAGGCTCGCAGTATCGGACAAGGAAGGCAGTTGCGTTTTTCACATCACCAACAACCGCTGGTGCTCGAGCCTGCTCAAACCCAATGACTTCGGTCGACGCGCTTACGGCGACTACTACGAATCGGATGGCGAAACCGAGGTCCAAACCATCACGATTGATGCGTGGGCAGAGCAAAGCAGGATCGATCGCATTGATCTCTTGAAGATCGATGTGCAAGGAGCCGAACTCAGCGCACTCCGGGGGACACAGCGTCTTCTCAAACGCGGCATTACCGGAATCATCTGCGAAGCACAGCTCATCCCGGAGTATGAAGGCGCCGCAACCTTCTCACAAATCGATTCCTTTCTAACAGAAGCCGGGTACCGGATTCATCAAATCCATGAAGTCGCATGCGCCGGCGATGAGTTGCAAACGAGCTACGTCAACGGCCTCTGGTTGCACGAGCCAGCACGCCAACGCCTGATCTCGAATCCGATCAAGCGTTTGCCGGCACTACCGCTTGAGCGCACGGCCGCGGCCCTTGAGAGCCTTGCAGGAAATGGACTTGAGAAGGCAGCCATTTATGGTGCAGGAGCACACACAGTACGGATCGCACCTTGTTTCAAAGAGGCGTCGGTACAAGTTGAGGCGATCATTGATGACAATCCAGAACGGCATGGTTCTGTGATCAGTGGTGTGCCGGTCATGGGGCGAGAGGAAGCCATAGAGCTTGGCATCGAGGGAGTGGTGCTGTCTTCGGATGCGCATGAAGACGCGATGTGGAATGCAACTGAGGATCTTCGTGCCTCTGGCATACGTGTCGTCCGCCTGTATGGCGCTGCCGGCGCGGGTGGTGGCGTTTGACCCAAATCGCTGAAGCCTGGAATGCGTTAGCAACCGTTCATACGGATTGGTCCGATGCTTCGGTACGTCATCGCATCTCTGGAGCTTTCGAAACGCTCGGGCTTCCAGATCTCGCAGCAATGATGCACGGCAAAGAAGCGAACTCTGAATCCTCGCTGATCAGCCATGAAGAGCTCATCGCGAATGCTCAAAGAAATGCAAGCGCATCAAAGAACCCTCTGTTGCTCAACTCTCTCGAACAATGGGTCGAACGCCTGCATACCGAGAACTGGCACCGAACTACCGATGGCAACATCGTCCGTCTCCACAAAGGCAATCAGCCGCTCGATCGTTCAGACTTCATTCGATGCGCAGATGAAGCCGGATACGTGTCGGCTTTCGACACATCCTTCGAGCGCATGGCATTTGGAGGTCCCCCACTTCCTTTCTATGTCGAGGGCCTGTGCCCATCGTTTGCCTTTGAACGATTACTGGAGTCTCGAGCAGAGCAAGGAGAGTTAGGCGGTATTTCGCGCATTTGTGTATTGCAGCGTGACCCGCAGGAATGCCTTGATGGTCTTGCACGCATCGATTTCACCGACCTGCTCGCTCAAGTCGACCATCTTTGGTTTGTTGGCGAAAGCGCCGCGGAAGACCTTGAGACTTTCATTCGAAGCGAGCCCCGCGTCGTCGCTCGTGGCCAATCGCTCCGGCTTCCTGAAACACGGTCACTGCTTGCTCGCTCCGCAGAGGATGTGTGCCGCGTGTTCAGTGGCTGGCAGTCGAACGAAATCCGACGTGCCCAGCGATCTGTGAAAGCAAAGGATCATGAACGGGAAACAGCCTATTGGGCACGCCGATTTGAGGAAGCCCGCGAAGGAACCGGGCCCGCACTGCGCGTGCTCATTCCAACTTGCCGATACTCAACGTACGTAGGTGCATCGGCTGAATCACTTGCGGATAGCTTCGAACGCGCGGGATGTGAAGTGCATCTGTTGATCGAACCGTCCGACTCGACCTTGCTGCATCCGCTCGCGATGCATAAAGCATTAGACGAGTTCGATCCAGATCTTGTGGTTTCGATCAACCATTCACGAGATGCGCTCGCATCGGGTGCCGTTGGAAATCGGCCCTTCGTCTGCTGGCTGCAAGACGAATTCCCCACGACGTTAATGACTCGACAGGGACACAAAAACGCACTCGATTTCTACGTCGGCCACCGCTTCCCGCACCGCGAAGAGCTCGGGTTCCCGCTCGATCGTTATCTGGCGTGTCACGTTTTGCCCGAGGAGAATTGTTTTTGGGATCATTCGTTGCGAGATGACGAGCCCTTTGATCGCGAAATCGCGTGGGCAACGAACCACGGCGAGCCCCCTGAAGATATGCTCAAACGACAGCTAGACTCCGGCATCGTTCCTGCTGATATCGCCGGCTCTGTCCACGCCTCACTCGATGAACTTTGGCAAGCAGCATCACAGCCAATGCAAGAGCCTCTAAAGGCAACCGTGAATCGTGTTGCCCAGACAATCGCACGGAAATGCGGCGGTCCAATCGAGACAACGACATACGCGATCGAGCGTCAAGTTGTCGCGCCGCTCATGGACCGCGTAGTACGGCACACGGTGGCGGCGTGGCTTGCTTCGATCGCTCAACGGCGAGGCTGGAAGTTCGAACTCTTTGGGCGTGGATGGGAAGAGCATCCCGTCCTCGGAGCCCACGCGGGCGGTGTCATTGAGTACGGGCCAGATCTTGCGCGGATCTACGGACGCTCGGCCGTCTCAATCCACGCATCCTTGGCCTGGCCGATCCATCAGCGTGTCCTCGAGTGCGCCCTCGCAGGAGGATTACCTGCCGTGCTCATCAAAGAGGATGACTTAGATGAGATGCAGGAGATTGGGATCTGGATGGCTTCGAGAACCGTGCACCCCTATGCCACACCAGTGACAACCCGCTTGACGTCAGCAATCGCGATCGATTCGCCAGACCTGTGCGCTTTGACCGCCCAGATGCAGCGGATCGGCGCGATGCGTGGAGCTTCGCCACGACTCCTGGGTGAGATCGCATGGTTCCAGTGGTTCCCGGGGCTTCCAGATGTGGCCTCGGTCACAACGCCAGACCAGGACGTCTCGCTCTTAGGCGACATGTCCGAGATCGGTTTTGTGAGCGAAGCAACACTAGAGCGTGTGATCGAACGATCGATCGAAAAACGTCAATGGCGCCGGAAGTCAAGCGAGGGCATCGCTCAACGTACCCGCCGCGGATACACGATTGATGCTCTCGCGAAACGCCTGATCGGATTTGTCCGAGACGGTGTTCGTCGTTCAGCGGCAACCGATCAAATCGAAGCCGCACCATTCAACGACGCCAGCCTGCGAATGCAAGGAGATATCGCTCGATGAAAGCGCCCAATCTCAATGAGGTGTGGTTTGTCTTGCCGACCGCGAATGCAGAAAATTGTGCCAAGAATCTGCCACTGTGGCGAGACATGGGGTACAAGATTGCCGTCTTGCAGGACAGGGTCCGGTTCGATGTCGAGGCCGACAGGGTGGTGTATGCAGACCAATACCCGGGTTGGCCCGGCACGGTGAACCAACTCTTCCGCGAAGTTATCCCTGAGACCTGTGATGTCTTCGTTGCTGCAGGCGACGACATGCGGCCTGAGCCCAATATTCCGGCATCAGAACTTGCCGAGCAGTTCTTCGATCATTTTGGCGGGACGTTTGGAATCATGCAACCTCATGGGGATGATTTCGAGCACACCAAGGAGTTCTGCGGCTCGCCATGGATCGGACGTGCTTGGGCAGAACGGATGTATCGCGGTTCTGGCGGGATGTGCGATGCGTACACCCACCACTGGGCGGACGATGAACTCTTCTGGATCAGCACATGCATGGGACGCCTCTGGTCTCGCAGCGACATCGCCCAGTATCACGATCACTTCCGCCGAAATGGCGAACCGATGCCCAATTACTGGCGCGAATCCGTTCTCGCACAGGATGAGCGCGACACCCTGACTTTCATTGCACGGGCAGCTTCCGGCTTTCCTGGCCACGAACCTCTGTGGCCATCAACAGAGGAACCCGCTCCGGCGTTCGACCGTGACATCTTTCGCGTTCGATATAAAGGACGCGGGGATGACTACTGGAAGATGTTCTACGGGCGCAGCGATACAAGACAGGAAGCCGATCGTCTCCTCGAAGAGGCCCTGCGTTCTTGCGTGGAACTCGGGGACAGGCGAATCGCGGTGTTCGGTGCCGGCCAGCACACGCGCAAGGCTGGTAACGCACTGGCCTTCACCAACGCAGAGATCATCGCTATCGTCGACGACAACCCTGCGCTGATAGGACAGCGCATGTGGAACTTCCCGATCGTCACGATGAAAGAGGCGCTTGCGCTCGAGTTGGATGCTTTAATTCTCTCTTCCGATGCCCACGAAACTCGGCTGCGTGAAGCGGCAGAACCACTGCAGCAGAACGGAGTGCGAATTGTTGGCCTGTACACACCAGACACCGCCGTGCAGACCGAACACAAACTGGAGACAGCAGAGTGACCCTTGCGGCACCACAACTCTCGATCGTTATCCCCAAGTACGGACGCCCCGAAGCACTCACGGCATGTCTACGTTCAATCGCTGAGACCGTGCACGCCCCGTATGAGATCGTGTGCCCATGTGTCGCGTCGGATACCCCCACACGCGATGTACTCGCTTCGTTTGCCAATCTTCCATTGATCGAAATCGTCGATGATGATCGGGTTGGTTATGTCCGTGCTACGAACCGCGGGTTCCGCGCCTCCTCTGGCACATGGATCTCTCACCTCAACGATGACTGCATCGCCATGCCGCATGCGATCGACAACGCCCTGCGATTTGTCGCACCACCGGTGATGCGTGAGGTCGGGCAGGTTGCTTACTTTCACGATACTCCGGTGCGCCGGAACATCCATGCCGAGATCACGGTCGAAGAAATCCGCTACGTCGTTTGCCATATCCGAGGGTTACTCTTCGCGAACTTCGGGATGACAAGACGAGACATCCTTGAATGTGTTGGTTATTACGATGAACGGTTCTTCATGTACGGCGCCGATCCAGATCTGTCGTTGAAAGTTTGGCACATAGCAAAGATGCGGGTCGAGGCATGCCCCGGAGCCCTGATCCGGCATCTCGAACTCACGGATGAGCGCTCCGCTGTTGAACGCCCCGCCGCCCACTCGGACAACGAACGACTATTTAAAAAATGGGACTTGGCTACCTCCGAAAACGCTCCCGTCGCGGAAGTCAACCTGCTCGAGCAGAAGATGCCAAACGAAACTACCAACGATCTAAAACAATAAAGACGCTTGACTGAGGACGGCAAGCGTGCTGATCTTGCATGAATCGAAGAGTTTCTCGCCATTCCAAAGGGAAGTGCGAGATCCCCAAAGCTGTGCCTTACTTTGCATTGCACCGTTCAATTGCCCAAACATGCATCGAGCGCCGCCAAGAAATCTAGAACATCCTGGCCATCTACAGCGACATCAATCGCCCCCTGCAATGCCCTGCTGGTCCGCAAGAACACTGATCATCGCAACTCATGTTGAGACCGCAAAGAAGCAGGGTGATGCAAAACGATGACGG
>JBCDAP010000105.1:0-6381 GCA_039185335.1 Planctomycetota bacterium
CAGATCCAACGACCACTCCCGGTGAGTTGATCGCCCCGCGGATCGCTTTTGTCGCCTGCGCATCCGAAAGCTCTGCGAGGGAAGGTGCCAGGCTGATCTGCAGCAGATCGATGCGATCAGTTCCGAAGTGTTTGCGCAAATCCGCGCGTGTTCCGAATACCGCGTGCACCGACTGCTCGGCGTACTCCTCACCGATATCAAAGTACCGGTTCACGATGTCGAGTCCTGGTGACGATACCGCGCCGACGATCTCAAACTCGAGTGTTCTTCCTCGGTACTCGATGGGGAACATATCACCGATGCCGTAGCCTTCGCGGTAGACCAGGAATTCCTTCGCGACCAGTATGGCGCCGCCGGCTTCAAGCTTCGGGATCGCCTTCTCCGGATCGCCTGCCGCCCATTTGAGCTCGGTCATCTCGAAGAACTCGTCCGGCTCGAACGCGATGAACGATGTCCCGGGTTTATTGCCAAAGAGTTCAACCCCGAAGGCCTGCGTCTTCGTCTTGAAGAGGGTGATCGCGGTGGTAGACTCAACTTCGGGGAGATTGTCCACCCGGGCTCGCATCTCGGGCGTCAAGGGTGACAGCACAGAGTTTGCGAATGCGTCGGGGAATTTGATCGTGTCGATCCAGTCTCGGATCAGTGATGAGCCGTTCGTCCATACCGATGTCATGAGTGCGAGCCCGACCATCAACGCCCCGGCGGTGAACCCGTTCCGGAACGGCGTGCCTGCGAACGATCGGCGCAACGCGTTGGGGGGGAGGCCAAAAAGTCGGCTGATGACGCCTGACGCGACCCAGGCCACCGCGACCGATACCGGAACCCCAAGCAGGAAGTAGCCCACGAACATCGAGGGCATCCCGAGCGGCGTGTACCACTTGATCAGTGTGTCCGGGTCTTGAGAGAAGCCAACAATGACGATCTGTACCGCGATCAAGGCCACAGCGGCTGCTGAAACCACGGCGACCGAACGGACCGACATGCTGGATGCTTGCGAACGCATTGCTGGTACCGGCTTGGCGCGTGAAGCGTTGTAGGCGCTGTACCCCGAACCCAGTACCCCTGCGACCACCGACCCGATGAATGCGAGCGCCAAGCCCATCGGCCAGAGATGCAATCCTGCCGGTAGTCTGTCAGGTGCCACGATCGTCAAGACCCAAGCGAGCAGGATTCCTGCTGGGATTCCGAAGATGGCACCCGCTGCACCGAGCGTTGACCCGGCCACGATCTGTGACATCGCGAGCTGGAACCGGTTGCCGCCGATGCATCGCAGAATCGCCAGTTCTCGCTGTCGCTCCGCCGAGTTCACGGTCATCCCTGTCAGAACGATAAACGATGCCGAGATGAACGCGAAGACCGAGGCGAGCAAGAACATCACCGTGTTGCCTTGCATCATCGCGTCGTATCCCGCAGTGACGCGTGTCGTGGGTTCTGCGATCAAGTCTCCCTCGAGACCTTCTGAGAAGTCTTCTGCAAACGCGGCAACATCCACCTCATCTTGAAGGATGACCTGCAGCTCTTTCGCTCGACCGGCCATCCCAGTCATTCGCTCCAAATCGTTGAGCGTCATCGCGCCTTGCGGCGTGTCAAGAAACTCGAGCGTCAGGTTCTCTGTTACCGCCACTAGTATGAAGTCGTGCTCCGCGCCTTTGTAGTCGAGCAGCGTGATCGTGTCCCCGACTTCGATTCCGAACTTCTCTGCCGTTTTCTCGTCGAAGAGGATCTCCCCATCTTGTGCGATGGGTTGCCCATCTTTTACGATCTCCGGGCGAAAAAGCTCCTCATTCTCAGGAAGCACTGCACGAAATTGGGTGGCAGTGCTTTCTCCGGCAGCTTTCACGTTGATTGCGCCGCGGACGCGGACCGTGACCGCTTCGACACGTGGGTTTGCTGTCAGTTTGTCCGCGATGTGGCGATCGAAGTGCTCGTTGAAGACATGCCGCACGCGTAGGTCAGCCGCACCGATCCGCTGGGCCATGCGATACTCGACGCCTGTATTGAGCGATGCCATGGCGCACGCGACCGCGGCGACGAGGGTGGCCGATAATGCCACAGCTGCGACCAGCAGAGCTGTTCGCCCTTTACGCCCCGACCAGGCGTTGATACTCAGCAGCCAGGCCGCTCGCATCGAGTGCGTCTCCGTTCGAGCGTGTTTCGATGGTGCCCGCAACGACACCGTCGCGGAGCAGGAATGTTCTTTCACAGTGAGCCGCTGCGGCGGGCTCATGGGTGACCATCACGACGGTGACCTCTTGCTCAGTTGCAAGCTCGGCGAGCAGGGCCCAGAGCGATTCGGACGAAGATGAGTCGAGATTACCCGTCGGCTCGTCGGCGAGAATGACGGGTGGGTGAAACAGGAGCGAGCGGGCGATGGCCACGCGTTGTTGTTCGCCTCCGGACATGGCTTGCGGCCGATGTCCTGCTCGGTCCGCAAGACCGAGTCGATCGAGCAATTCCATTGCGCGTGGACGCAGTTTTCCGCCGCGCTCACCGGCGAGAATCCCCGGGAGTTCGACGTTTTCGACGGCTGTCATCGTCGGGATCAGATTGAACTGCTGAAAAACGATCCCGACGCCGGAACGACGGAACATGGTCAGCTCGCGTTCGTTGAGTTGATCGATCCGTCGCTCGCCGATGATGATTTCGCCAGTGTCAGGCGAATCAATGCCTGCCAAAAGATGCAGTAGGGTCGACTTTCCTGACCCCGAGGCACCCATGATCGCATAAAAGCCGGCTCGCTCGATGATGAGGTCAACACCCTTCAGTGCCTCAACGGTATTGCCGCCGATGGCGTATGACTTTTTGACATTGGTGCACTGGATCACGGAAGAGAGCTTATGGCATCGGAGGGAGCAACGAAACAGGGCCCCGCGAAGACCGGGTTTGGGTGTCGGAATGATTCGTTGCGACGTGTTCGAAATCTGTGACAACCAGATTCATGGATCACAGATTCAGGACTGCATGAGTATATCTCGGCGTGAGATCGATGCGTTCCGCCTCACGCGCTGTACTTCCCGTCGTAGGTCGGCTGATCCATCAACGAATCCATACCCGAAGTGTCGGTGACTTTGAGCTTCACGAGCCAGCCCTCGTTGTACGGATCCGTGTTGAGGAGCGAAGGGTCTTCTTCGAGCTTGCTGTTCACCTCGATAATCTCGCCGGCGACAGCGGTGTAAATATCCGAGGTTGCCTTGACCGATTCCACCTCGCCGACCGGATCGGCCGCACCGAGCACCGTGCCAGCGGGCTTCATCTCCACAAATGTGATATCGGTGAGCTCATCAACCGCAAACTGCGTGACGCCAAGCGTGACAACATCGCCTTCGAGCTTGTGCCATTCATGGGATTCTGAGTACTTGCGGTCGGGGGGCGTGGACATACGACGGGCTCCTGCACGAGGTTGATTGGTGGATCGTCATTGTACAAACCGGACGATTATCGTGCCGCAACCGGCTCCCGCCCAGGAGGCACTCTGGAGAACGATCGCCGGTTGTACGGATGGGCGTTCAATGCGTACATTGTGGGCGAACGCATGCTCTATACGCTCTCCGCCAAATCGTTCCAACATGAGCTCGCCCCTGACAAGGGCGAGCCCACCCGTTCGCTTTTTGATCTCCCGGCGTACGCTCACGAAGAGCTTGGTCTCAACGGTGTCAACCTCCACACCAACCTCCTGGCGGGCTGGTCCGCAAAGGATATCGATCACCTTCGCGACTGTGCCGATAAGTCATCCTGCCCGTGCCTTTTGCTCACAGAGTCGAAGCCCATGCCGCTCGCGAGCGAAGATGATGACGAACTCAAAGCGGCACTCGAACGCATGAACACGGTTGTTCGCGTCGGCAATCGTCTCGGCTGTTCCGCCGTGGCGCTCACTATTGCTGATGCACCCGATGACGATTGGACGCGCGATCTGGTTGTAACGTCGATCAAACGCATCGTTCAACAGTCCGAGCGTCTCGAGATGAACGTTCTTCTTCAGCCCGCTGCCACTCCCGAAGTCATCGGCTCAACCCCAGACTCCGTCACCGGTCTGATCCGCGAAATCGGGGGCTTCCGGGTCGGTTCCTTCCCAGACTTTCAGACCGCGGCAGCAACCGATGATCAGAGCGCATACCTGAAATCAATCGTTCCTTACGCATCTGCGGTCACCGCACCAATCCTTGAAAGCTCAAAGCAAAGCAACGGCGCGAATTACAATCTCAAAACCTGCGTTCAAGCACTCCAGCTTGTAGGCTTCGACGGCAACCTCTCCATCGAATGGCGCCCCGGAAACAACGTTTCTGCTGATCCCACCGACTTCATCATCAGCACTCGTGACGCGCTCGAGCAGGCATTTTCTGAGGATTCTCAAGAGTGACACAATCGTTTGTTGCCACAGGCCAGACATTCATGACCGCCGACCAGGATGACAGACTGATCGTGACCATCGACGGTCCCGCTGGTACGGGCAAGTCTTCGGTTGCTCGCCGCCTCGCTCGCGTTCTCGGGCTCGAGTTTCTTGATACTGGCTCCATGTATCGAGCTGCCGCGGCTCTCGCGCTCGACCGACAAATCTCGCTCGACGAAGAGATCACAATCGCGGGTCTTGTTGCCGACGCAAATCTCCATTTTATTTGGAATGTTGATCCGCCCCAGCTCCATGCCTTTGGCCAATCCATCATGGGACGAATTCGTGACGAAGATGTGACGAAGTCCGTCTCCGCCGTTGCGGGCCTTCGCCATGTCCGTGCGCAAATGGTCGATTCCCAGCGCCGAATCGGAGAGAACCATCCACGTCTGGTGACCGAAGGCCGCGACCAGGGCTCGGTGGTCTTCCCCGATGCGCTGGTCAAATTTTATCTCGATGCTACGCCCCGAGTTCGTGCCAAGAGGCGTGCTGAGCAGCTCATCGAAGCTGGGCGTGATGCGGACATCGACGCCATCGAACGCGAGATCATCGCGCGAGATGAACAGGATTCCACTCGCGCCATCGCGCCACTCGTCTGTCCTGATGATGCCATCTCGATCGATACCACCAACAAGACACTCGATGAAGTGGTGGACGAACTCGCGGAGATCGTCCGCGAACGTGCCGGCGCCAACCTCGATGCGATGACAGGCAGGCGAGACTGATCATGGCCGATCATTTGCCCCTGGCGCATCGCTATCCAGGGATGCCTACGTTCCGTCGCGAACGCTATCGCTTCTACACCCTCCTGCTCCGCAATTTCTACCGTCTGTTTTATAAAGCGAAGGTTCACAACCTCGAGCGTGTGCCTTCCGCGGGTCCGTTGCTGATGATCGCCAACCACCAGACCCACTTCGATCCTCCGTTTGTTGGATGTTGGTTGCCTCGCGGGATGTGGTTTCTGGCGCGAGAGTCTCTCTTTGGCCCCTTCGGTCTGGGCTCTTTTCTCAAGTCCGTGAACGCGATTCCGCTCAAGCGAGGTGAGTCTGACACGGTCGCGATCCGCAAGGCGCTCGACGTCCTTTCCCGCGGCGGCGGTGTCGTCATGTTTCCCGAAGGCACGCGATCTCCGGATGGTGATGTTCAAGAGTTCCAACGCGGCATCTCGCTCCTTCTCAAACGCGCGAAGTGCCCCGTTCTCCCTGTCGGGATCTCCGGCCTACACGACGCTTGGCCAAGGGGCAAAGCGTCCCCAAACCTTTTCTCGGGTGCACGCTTTCATGTGAACTACGGCTACTCCATCCATCCCGAAGAACTCCTCAAGGATGGACCAGAATCAGCGCTGAGAAAGCTCCGCGAGCAGGTGATTGCACTGAAGCAGGAAGTGGAGCAGGGCGGCGTCTGATCACAACGCTCCGACTGCCTCCGCATCACGATCGCAGAGCATTACCTTGTCCCCTTCCCATGTACGCTCACGCACGGAAGGATCTCGCTTCCACGAACGCTCGCACCGCGGATCGTTCGCGAGCGATTGCACGCTCACTGCATCGCCCAGCACAACCCGGGAAACGCCCAGCAGATCCGCGAGGTCATCGTGCTCGAATGCACCGAGCGCATCGCCCGCGTTTGCGAGTGTGACCTGCGCGTCAAGCGGGTTATCGAGCTGGCCCGATTCGCGAGTTTGTTCGAGCGCGAGCAAACCAGCCGATCTCGCTTCCATCGCGGCAGGCCATTGCTCTGCCGCGATAGCTGCCGAGATCGCTTCGAACGACTGGAGATGCACGCACGCTTGATCATCGCCCGGGTATAAGGCACGCCACGCCTCGTCTGCGGTATGCGCGAGCACGGGCGCGAGCAGCTTGGCAAATCCCTGGGTCATCTGGTAGATCGCGGTCTGTGTTTGCCGTCGACGTGCCGAGTCTTTCGCGTCGCAATACAGGCGGTCCTTCACTGCCGCGAGATACGTAGCACTCATCGTGTCGTTCGCAAACCGA
>JBCDAP010000106.1:0-6367 GCA_039185335.1 Planctomycetota bacterium
CACCTGCCCGGATAGCAGGGGTGATCGCCCGATGCGGATAATTCATCAGCGAGAATTGATCGAAAACCAACCCAGACAACACCTGGCCTGCAAGAAACGCTGTCACCATCAACGCGGCACCCAGAGGTCGTGCGCTGGTTGACTGCGCGACAATTACGATCACCGAAAATACACCGCCAGTCCACGCCCACCAAGGTACTGATCCAAGTGATACCGAGTTCTCCTGGCTCCCTCGCCCTGTTATGAGTCCAAGCGCAAGCAGGATCATCCCTGCAAGCATCGCTCCCCCTCCGCCGTTTACCATCGCCGAAATCAGCGGTTGGTTCGTCCGATGTTTCAGTTCTGAATTGATTGCTGCCTGCATGGGCCAGCAGATTCCAGCAAAGAAGATAATAAAAACATAGAAGATCCGATCCAAGCTAATCCTTTCTGTTCGGATAGGCGGTACTTAAAACCGTGATGGATCTGCCCTGAACTCGTTCGGTGTTCTTCCCTCGTGTTGGCGGAACCACCGACTGAAAGCCGCGTGTGACTTGAAGCCAAGCGACTCGGCAATCTCTGAGCCCTGCAGCCGTTCGTCAAACAAAAGCGTACGCGCTCGTGCGATCCGGCGTTCGGTGATGTAATGGTGCGGCGTCCTTCCGAGATGTCGGTGAAATCGCCGGCTTAGCTGCCGCGCCGACAAATGCGCCGCCTTCGCCAGGTCTTCAAGCGAAGGTGGCTGATCGAGGCGATTCTCGATCAGCGAGATCGCTGCCTGCACAGCGGCATCAAGATGCTCTTCTGTATGGTCCGGCTGAAAATCCGACGATGCAAAATCCCGTGTTCTTGGCCACGCCGTAACCACCACCGCCGCATCCGCGATCCACCTCGGCATCGCGGCCCGTGTTGGTGTTACATCGCGATGCAAACGATCGACCGCGTGCTGCAATTCCGCTGTTTCCGGCATCGTTGTTACCGTGTGCGGAAGTGGCTTACTTTTTCGTAAAACAGAATTCAAGCCCGCTGGAAGCTTGATCACGATCACCTCGGCATCCGGCGCGATCGGACGAATCTCGTATCCATGCCGTTCCTTCGGATACGCGACCAGTGCCGAACGGCCGCTGACCCCGACCCAATGCTCCGCACCAAACACCCGACCGCCGCACGATCGCAACAGCGTTAGCTGCAACAAGTCAGGGTGTGCGTGCGGCTGGATTTCTACCGCATCGAGGATCGGGTGCCGAATCACCTCGATCACAGGTGAGCGAGCCAAAAACAACTCAGCACAGTACGCAGCAACAATGTCGTCCGGGCCGGAGTGCACATCACTGGCGCGCCCACCAGTGGTCCTCGCTCGCGCCTTGACTGATGCCGCAGACATTACCGCTCAACTCTCCCCGATCCATCCCCCCCCGCCAGCTTGTCGACTTCATCCACCGAAACAAGATTAAAATCACCAGGGATAGTTTGCTTTAGTGCCGAAGCGGCCACCGCAAACTCCAACGCATCCCGCGAACTTTTTTTGCTCAGCAATCCATAAATCAAACCGCTCGCAAAGCTATCTCCACCACCAACACGATCTACAAGCTGCACATCGTAAATCTTCGAACGCGTCGGCGTCGTGCAATCACGTTCATCAAGCAGTATCGCCGACCATCCGTTCCGGGATGCGGAATGGCTCTCCCGGAGAGTGATCGCCACTGTTGTGAACGCGAACCGCTCCTTTAAAAGCTTTGCGATCTCCGCGTAGCCCTGCTCGCTCAGTTCCGCTGCCGTCACATCTGACTGCGGTGCCGAGATTCCGAGCGACTTCTCTGCGTCTTCTTCATTGGCGATGCACACATCGACATGCTTCATTAGAGGCTTCATGCATGCCTGTGCTTCCGAGGTCGTCCAGAGCTTTTTCCGAAAATTGAGATCGCACGAAACCGTGCACCCTGCGGCCTTCGCCGCCTCTGTCATTGACTCAAGCGTTTGCTGTGCTCGTTTTCCGAGTGCCGGCGTGATTCCTGTCCAGTGGAACCAGTTCGCCCCGTTAAATACCTCTTTGGCATCAACCTCATCAGGATCGATCGTCGTTATCGCAGAGTTTGCTCGGTCGTACACGACCTTCGAAGCCCTCTGGCTTGCACCAGTCTCAAGAAAGTAAATCCCGAGCCGATCACCCGCTCGAACGATGTGTGTTGTGTCTACGCCAAACCGTCGGAGGTGATTGACTGCGGACTGCCCGATTTCGTGCTTCGGTATCTTCGAAACAAACGTGGAGTTCAGCCCGAATTGAGAAATCGCTGCGGCCACATTGGCTTCGCCGCCGCCATAGGTAGCATCAAACGTCTGTGCCTGCACAAACCGATTGAAGCCAGGTGTAGACAGCCTCAGCATGATCTCGCCAAACGTCACCACGCGGGCAGGATTCGTACTCGTCATCTCATGATCTCGCAGCCAAGGTTTCACGCACTTCAGCAACCTGCTTCGTAAGTTGCTTCGCGCTGTCTTCAATCGCAGCCCAGTTTCCCTCCGAGATCCAATCTTTCTTCAACAACGCCGATCCGACGCCGACCGCAACCGCGCCCGCTCGGATCCAATCGCCCGCGTTATCGAGTGTTACTCCGCCGGTAGGCATGAGCTTCAATTCCGGCATCGGTGCGAGCAATGCTTTGAAGTACGACATTCCTGCAACATCTGCCGGGAACACTTTCACGATGTCAGCACCCTCTTGTGTTGCCCGGTGAACTTCCGTCGGCGAGAACGCGCCAATGCACGCTGCCGCGCCATGCTCGTGCGCCCCCCGAATCACCTCGGGCACCATCACCGGGCTTACCACATATCTGGCGCCAGCATTCGCAGCACGCTTCGCGGTCTCTGCATCACGCACCGACCCTGCCCCGATCAGCCATTCTGAGCCAAACTCGCGATCAAGATCGCCAATCACCTCAATTGCGCCAGGGACGCTCATTGTGATCTCAATTGCCTTCACCCCGCCAGCAACCATCGCTGAGCAGGCTGAACGAAGCCTTGCTCGATCCGAGATCCGAACCACGGCAACAACACCTGCATTCCGAACAAGTTCACTCTGGTCAGCAGGTGTCATGATTGAAACAGTACCCTCAACAGCGTCTGGTAAAAGACTGCCCCAAGACTTTCGACTTGTCAAAAAAAGACATTCTGGGTCAATATCGGCCTTCCACGCGAAACAGTCATGCATTGTAACAAAATCCGGTCAATAATGGAAAAAATTGCAATATGAATACAAAAAACGAATCTCGTGTAACAAGATCTATTTACCAAATACGGCCACAGCAAGCCACGCAGGACTCACCATGATCGACATCGATAATGCCCTCACACCCGCCGATCTGCTGCCCGTTATCCAGCAGATGTGGACACTCTCCGCTGCCAAGATCCGATCTATCGAAGAGTCTTGTCCCCCAGGCTCACCCTCTCCGGTCTTCACCGTCGAAGGCAAATACACCGCCCAAGGTTGGACCGAATGGACCCAAGGCTTCCAATACGGCGGTGCGGCACTCCAGTTCGACGCGACCGGCGAAGAAGAATTCCTCGAAATCGCTCGCCAACGCACCCTCTCTCAAATGGCGCCGCACCTCTCACACATCGGCGTCCACGATCACGGTTTCAATAATGTCAGCACCTATGGCAACCTTCTCCGCCTTGCCAAAGAAGGACGTTACGAAGCCAACGAGTACGAGATCCACTTCTACGAACTCGCACTCAAACTCTCCGGTGCCGTCCAGGCATCCCGCTGGTCCACAACCATTGACGGCACTGGCTACATCTACTCGTTCAACGGGCCACAATCGCTCTTTGTCGACACCATCCGGAGCTGCCGATCACTCTCCTGCGCTCACGCCCTGGGCCATGTCCTCCAAGGCGAACGCGATCAGCGGTTCAATCTTCTCGACCGTGTCATACAGCACGCACGCAATACCGCCCGCTACAACATCTGGTACGGCGGGGGGTCGCCCTTCCTCAGCCAAGGGGAACTTCGCGATACCTACGACATCCGCGGCAGAACCTCCCATGAGTCGGTCTTTAACACCAACAATGGCGACTTCCGCTGCCCTTCAACTCAACAGGGCTACTCCGCGTTTTCCACCTGGACCCGTGGTCTCGCTTGGGCCATGCTCGGTTTCCCCGAACAACTCGAGTTCCTGCAGACCCGCTCCAACGAAGAACTCGCCGCACTCGGCGGCAGAGAGCACATTGAATCCTTTATGCTCGAAGCCGCCTGCGCCACTTGCGACTTTTATATTGAGCGCACCCCGACCGACGGCGTTCCCTACTGGGACACCGGCGCCCCCAATCTCTACAAACTCGGCGACTACCTCAGCAAACCTTCCGATCCTGCCAACAACCACGAGCCTGTCGACAGCTCCGCAGCTGCCATCGCCTGCCAAGGCCTTATCCGCCTCGGCCGTTACCTCACTGCCATCAATCGAACCGATGAAGCGGACCGCTACATCCAGGCCGGCTTCTCCGTTCTTCGCTCTCTTCTCACTGATCCTTACATCTCCACGGATGCTAATCACCAAGGTCTCCTTCTCCACGCCGTCTACCATTGGCCCAATGGTTGGGACCATGTCCCCGCCAGCATGGACATCCCGTTCGGCGAGTCTTGCATGTGGGGTGACTACCACCTCCGCGAAGCCGCTCTCTATGTCCAACGCCTTGCCAAGGGCGAGCCCGAATACAACTTCTTTGCCGGTGTCAATAGTCAGCTCGCCGGAGCGACCTCGTGACCAAATCCGACAAACCCGTTGCTCTCGTCACCGGCGGCTCACGCGGCATCGGTCTCGGAATTGCACTTCAACTCGCTGCCTCAGGCTACGACATCGTCATTAATGGTCGTCGTGAAGCCGATTCTGTTGCCGATTCCATGGCTCAGATCGAAGCCGCCGGCGCTCAATGCCACTATGTCCGCGCTGACATTAGCGATCTGGAAGGCCATCAAGCCGCCCTCGATTCCATCCGCAACCGTTTCGGCCGCCTTGACGCGCTCATCAACAACGCCGGCGTTGCGCCAAGCGAACGCGCCGATATCCTTGAAGCTACCCCCGATTCTTTCGACAGACTTGTTTCCATCAACCTTCGCGGACCGTACTTTCTCACCCAACTCGTCTCGAACTGGATGGTTGACCAACGCAAGGCCGCCCCGAACCGTCAGCTCGCCATCATCTTTGTGACATCCATTAGCGCCACCGTCGCCTCCACCAACCGAGGCGATTATTGCATCAGCAAAGCAGCCCTTGCCATGGCTTCCGCCCTCTACGCCGCACGCCTCGGCGAACACAACATCCCCGTCTACGAAGTTCGACCCGGCATCATCAAAACCGACATGACTTCAACGGTCACCGACAAATACGACAAACTCTTTGCAGAAGGCATCGCTGTTGATCGGCGTTGGGGAAGTCCTGATGATGTCGGTAAGGTTGTGGCTGCTCTGGTGCGAGGTGATTTGCCCTATGCCACAGGCCAACACATCATGGTCGATGGAGGCCTAACCTTGCAGCGGATTTAGTGTTGCTCAAGAGTCTCTCGCTCGAACTACGATTTCATGCGCCAGAGCTGACGTACTGCATTTAAGAACGTATCGATTTTCTCTGGATCCATTTCTCGCAGCTGCATGACACGGCGTGCCATCGCCAGACCAGTTTCACCTTCTTCATAGACCGTGACCGTGCCATCGTCTTCGGCGTTGCCATCGGCGAGATATCTCGCGCGCATCACAACCTGGACGTTTGGGTGAAGCTCCTTGGCGAGCTGCACGAGCTGTTGCCGGTTCTCGGTGTTTGGCACCGTCACGACGAAATACTCGGCTTTCCTAATTCCAGCCTCGATTAAAATCTCTCGCTTCGTCCCATCGCCGAATATCGCAGATCGACCGCGTCCGACGATTCCATTGATCGAGCGGAGGTTCATTTCCACGATGACGGTGTGCAGGCCAGCGTCGCTCAAGATTCCATCGACGAGTCGGCCGACCGGTCCATAGCCCAAAATAATCGCGATGGGCTTCGTCGTCGCGACAATCTGCTCGCTCGTAGCTTCGTTGACCTGTCTGCGCCGACGCTCCGCTCGCCCGTCGAGCAGATTCCAGATCCACGGCACACTCCGCGCAGCGGACTCGAGGCGATCAAGCGAGCCAAAGAGGAGCGGGTTCAGCGTGATGGAAATCATCGCGACACCAACCAAGATGCTTTGCCCTTCTTGAGGAATGATGCCGTTCACCAGGGCAACCTGGCCGAGGATGAACGAGAATTCGCCGATGTTTGCTAAACCCAACGCAACGGTCAGGCCGGTCCGCCCCGGATACCCCAACACCGCAACGATAAAGAGCGCTGCAAGAGGTTTGATGATCATCACGATTCCC
>JBCDAP010000107.1:0-6320 GCA_039185335.1 Planctomycetota bacterium
ATTTTATGCAGCACAAAATCGCCTCGATACCAGATTATCGTTCAGCAACCGCCGATCTCTCGTGCTATATTTCATGCACATCCCTGACTGGAGCATGTTCAATCCATGAATTGTGCAGAGAATAAATCGTTAATGTGCAAGACATTTAATATGCTTCGCGTCACTCGACGAAGCTCGATACTGGCACACACTTTGGCCAGCCTGACAGCGATCGCGGGCTGTGGAGCCGCTACAGCTGGCACCTCTGCAGTAAAACAGTTTACTGACCGTGCTGTCGCCGAAAACACCGATGGCATCCTTCTACGCCATGCTGACTTTGCCCATATTGCCGAGGCGATCGAGGAAGAGGATCCGGCAATCCTTCAAGCGGTCGAGTCAGTGACAAAGCAGGCCGAGTTGGCAATGGAGGTCTTGGTCCGCCCAGTCACATCAGAAAAAGACGAGCACCCCGAACGCCTGGCCCCGACCGGGGATCCGCAGGATTATGTTTCGCTGAGCCCGTATTGGTGGCCCGATCCGGATGTGCCGTCAGGCGTTCCTTACATCCGTCGCGACGGCGAAGTCAATCCCGAACGCGATCTCTTTGATTCCACCAAAATGGCCATCATGGGCACCGCGGTCCGCAGCCTCGCGTGGGGCTACCTTGCTACAGGCGACGACCGCTACGCCGAGCGAGCTGCCGAACACCTCAGGGCTTGGTTCATCACACCCGACACGCGCATGAATCCCCACGTGAAGTTCGCACAGTTTGTGCCCGGCGTCAGTCCGGGGCGTCCTTGGGGCGTCATCGATACACTCCGAGTTCGCTGGGTACCCGACGCGGCACACATTCTCCTCCATTCCAAGCATTGGACCGAGGAAGATCACAAAGCACTCCGGCAGTGGTTCTCGGAGTACGTCGACTGGCTCCTGACGAGCGACAACGGGCTGATGGAACAACGGGCTCACAACAACCACGGCACCTGGTACGACGCGCAGGTTTCCATTTTTTCGGTCTTTGCTGGCCGAGAAGAACTGGCCCGAGAGCGCATTGAGCATTCTCGTCAACGGATGGAAACCCACTTCGCTTCCGATGGAAGCCAGCCCCACGAACTCGAACGCACCCGCTCATTGCACTACACCGAGTTCAACATTCGGGCGTACATGGACGTTGCAACCATCGCCCAGCTCATCGGCGACGATCTCCTCGGCCACACAACCGAGAACGGCGCCTCGATCCGCGTGGCACTCGATTTTGCTGAGCCGTACTTCGCTGGCGAGGATGAATGGCGATACCAACAGATCGGTGAGCCGAGACAGTACATGTTCTTCCAAACGCTCCGCCGCGCTGCTCGCCTATACGACGATCCTGCTTACGAAGAATCTGTCTGCAAACTCGCTCCGCTCGGAGAGAAGAACGCATGGATGGGTATTGTTCTCCCAGCGATTCACGACATCGAATGCGAACCCGCCAAAACAACAGAGGTAACCAATGATCACAACTGACCCCGCTTCCAATGTCGACCTGAGGTACGCCAAAATCGAGGGTATCGATCTGCCAGTCAGCAGGATCGCGTTCGGTTGTATGTCGACCGTCGGCAGCCAAACCTACCCAGGCCTCGCTGAACAGCAGGCGATCGACACTATCCGAGCCGCTTACGACCATGGCATCAACTTCTTCGATACCGCTCGTGCCTACGCCGATGGCGAGAGCGAAGAACTCCTTGGCAAGGCGATCAAAGACATCCGCGACAAAGTCGTCATCGCAAGCAAGCCCAAGCCGGGCGATAACTCTGCTTCTGAGATCGTTGAAGAGTGTGAGCACTCACTCCGTTCGCTGGGTATCGACTGCATTGATCTCTACCAGATCCACTGGCCCCGTCGCCAGACCCCGATGGAAGAGACCGCTGCCGCGATGGAGAAGCTGATCCAGCAGGGAAAAGTGAAGACCATCGGCGTCTGCAACTTCGGCCCCCAGGACCTCACCGAGTGGCTCGGCTTCGCGTCTTGCGTCACCGACCAGATCGCATTCAATATGCTCATGCGTGCGGGCGAGTTCGAGGTGCAGCCCCTATGCGTCGAACGCGAGGTTGGCATTCTCTGCTATAGCCCGCTCGCGCAAGGGCTCCTCGCTGGTGTCTACGATCAAGCTGACGATGTACCGAGCGGAAAAGCTCGTACCCGTCACTTCCGCGGTGATCGCCCAGAAGCCCGCCACGGCGAGGACGGATGCGAAGACCTCACCTTCGAGGCCGTCTACAAGATCAAGAGCATCGCGCAACGGATCGATCGTCCTATGGGCGAAGTCGCGATCTCATGGCTTCTTCACCAACCAGCAATCACCTCTGTTCTTGTTGGTGCGAGCCGGCCTGACCAGATCGCGCGTAATGTCAGTGCGTTCGACCTCGAACTCAATGACGAGTTGCTCAGCGAATTGTCTGCTGCCACCGATCCTGTCAAACAAGCACTCGGGGCAAGCATCGATATGTGGTCTTCCCCTCCTCGCACACGCTAGCCAGCCCCACGGAAGAGTAATCTGTGATGTCGAAACACAGTCACGACCATTCCATTTATGAACCAAGGCCCCTCGATGGCGGAGCGATCCGTGTGGCGTTATCCGGGCTCGGGCGTGCGGGCTGGAATATCCATGCCAAAGCTTTGTCGGTGATGCAAGGCGGCTTCACGATCGTTGCTGCGGCCGATCCAGATCTAGATCGACGCGAAGAAGCAAAGCAAACTCTCGGCTGCGAGACATTCGAAACTTATGCCGAGATGCTGGCCAACTCCGATGCGGAGTTATTTGTTATTGCTTCTCCGAGTCATCTTCATACCGAGCAAGCTCTCGCGGCCCTTGAATCGAATCGTCACGTTGTCTGCGAAAAGCCGTTCGCCAGATCTGCAGACGAAGCCGAAGCCATGATCGAAGCAGCCCGCTCGCACAAGCGGATCATCGCTCCTTTCCAGAACAGAAGATTCGAAGCGCATTACCGCAAAGTCCAAGAGATCGTGCAGTCCGGCGAACTGGGCGAATTGCTACAGATTCGTATGTGCTGGCATCGCTTCACTCGTCGCTGGGATTGGCAAGCGATGCGCCAATTCGGCGGAGGCGCCCTGTTTAACAACGGCACACACCTCCTCGACCAAGCCCTCGCACTCATGTCCGACAGTGAACCGGAAATCTTCATTGACCTCCGCCGCGGCCTCTCGCTAGGAGACGCCGAAGAGCATATGAAGCTCATCTTGCGTGATCCTGCCGGGCCAACCATCGACATCGAATACACCAACGCCTCTGCTTTCGAACAAGACCGTTGGCACATTATGGGCACGGCAGGCGGCCTAAAAGGCAACCCGGATCATCTTGAATGGAAGACCGTCGACTGGGCAACCATGCCCGAGCGTCCTCTGGATCCCGGTCCCGCCGAGGATCGGCTTTACCCATCCGAAGAGATCAACTGGCAACCTCACTCGTGGATGCCGGACGCGAGCGCCAAACATCCTTATCAGTTGCTCTACGAGAATGTTCATGACGCGATCTGCAACGGAGCGTCGCTCGTCGTAACACCCGAGAGCGCTGTTCGCTATATGCGCATCGTCGAGCGATGCAGCGAGCGAATTCCTGAACTCGTCCAAACGAAAGGCCAATCGTGTTTCCGAGTCTGATGCCCGATCTCGTCGGTATTGATGCCGGTCCGGCCGAGAGCATCAAGCTCGCGGCACGTGCGGGTTTTTCGGGTTTGGATCTCCGCATCCAACGCTTCGCAGACAAGATCGAGCGATTGAACGAAGACTCTCTGCTCGCCGCGATGGAGGCCGCCTCACTCCAGCCCGGCTACTGCTCGCTTACTGCGATGAAGATGGAGGTGAGCGAGCCGGAATGGCAATCGAGCATCCGCCAGACTCCTCGCTTCGCTCAGATCGCACAAGAACTCGGATACCGGCGCGCGACATCGGTTGTCGTTCCCGGGAGCAACGATTTGTCCTTTCAAGATAACTTCGCCCGCCATGTGAGCCGTACTCGAGAGGCGGCGGACATCCTCGCCGACTTTGGCATCTCTTTCGGCCTCGAATACATCTCTCCCCTCACGCGACGGGCTCCGTTTCAACACCAATTCGTGCACGATCTCGCATCGATGCTCGAACTCCTCGAGGCCGTCGACCGCCCGAACACCGGCTTGATGCTCGACAGCTTTCATTGGGCATGCGCGAACGAAACCGCGGATGACATCGCCAAGCTCAAGACGGAGCAGATCGTTGCGGTCCACGTCAATGACCTGATCGCCAACGTGCCGCTTTCAGATCAGGTCGTGAATCAACGCGCCCTCCCGGGTGAGACCGGCTTGATCGATATCACCTCGTTCCTCCGAGCCCTAGAAACTATCGGCTACGACGGACCGATCACCGCTGAGCCCACGCATCCGAGATGGCTGTCTACCGATGCCTTCGACGCGGCAAAGCTCACCGCCGATGCAATCAAAGCCTGTTTCGACCAAGCCGGCATCCCCATCACACACGCAACGCAAGAAAAGAACCACTCGGAGAGCATGTGAAAATCACCGACGCCAAAGTCTTCGTCTGTTCCCCCGGCAGAAACTTCGTCACCCTCAAGATCTACACCGATGAGGGCGTGACCGGATTGGGAGACGGAACACTCAACGGCCGGGAGATGGCTGTGGTCAGCTATCTCGAAGAGCACGTGATTCCGTGTCTTATCGGTCGGGACGCATCGCAAATCGAAGACATCTGGCAGTACCTCTACCGCGGCGCGTATTGGCGCCGCGGCCCCGTCACTATGGCCGCCATCGGCGCGGTCGATGTCGCGCTGTGGGACATTAAGGGCAAAGCGTTGAACACGCCGGTCTACAACCTGCTCGGCGGCCGCTCACGCAAAGGCGTGCTCGTCTACGGGCATGCATCCGGCGAAACCATGGACCATGCCATGGAAGCCCTCCAGGATTACAAAGAAAGGGGATACCGCGCTATCCGTATTCAGTCCGGAATCCCAGGGATGAAGTCCATTTACGGGGTTGGCCGCGGTAAGTATTTCTACGAGCCCGCCGATCGAACCCTCCCACCGGAGGACGTGTGGAATACGCGTCTCTACATGAACTTCGTTCCCAAACTTTTTGAGAAAGCACGCGAACTCGTCGGACCCGACATTGAACTCCTCCACGATGCTCACCATCGCCTGACGCCCCAAGAAGCCGCCGAGGTCGGAAAACGTCTTGAGCCCTTCGGTCTCTTCTGGCTCGAGGACCCCACTCCTGGCGAGAACCAAGAGGGCCTCCGACTCATCCGTCAGCACACCACAACACCGATCGCTATCGGTGAAGTGTTCAATACGGTTTATGATTGCCAACAACTTATTACGGAGCAACTCATCGATTATATCCGTATGACCGTGAGCCACTCAGGTGGCCTGACGGGTCTTCGCAAGGTCTCAACGCTCGCCGAGCCATATCACGTCAGGACAGGTTGTCACGGCCCGACCGACATTTCGCCTGTGGCTATGTCCGCGTGTTTGCATTTCGGGCTGTGGGCTCCAAACTTCGGAATCCAGGAGTACATGCTCCACTCCGAAGAAGTTATGGAGATCTTCGATGCCGGTTATTGGTTTGAAGATGGCTACGCCATGGTCCCAGACCGTCCCGGCATCGGCGTCGAGTTCGATGAAGAGAAGGCAAAGACTCAGCCGTATTCCCGGGCCTATCTCCCGGTCGCGCGCAAAGAAGATGGTGGCATGTGGAATTGGTAAACAGACCGAATCGACGGCCGGAGGAATCCGATGCTAAACATTATGCGACGATCACTCTGCTTCCTCGCCATCGTTCTGCCATACAACGCGAACGCTCAGCTCGCTGACGCCTGGGTTCAGTACACACAAGATCCGGATCGCCATCCCAACATTCCCAACGTAAGCCACGCAGGATACGGAGGCGGTGATCTGCCTTTACCCAGCCAAGCCAACACAACCCTCATCACGGTGACCGACTTCGGCGCCACCCCCGACGACAATACCGATGACACCGACGAGATCCGTGATGCCATTGCTGAAGCCGCCGCTCGTGCCGGGGACCAGCCGGGAGGTTCGGTTGTCTTCTTCCCCTCCGGTGTCTACAGGCTGTCGGGTCCGCTGCTGATCCACGATGATCGGATCCAGCTCCGAGGATTCGATCGCGATTCGAGCGTGCTCCACTTCACTGAGTCGCTCAACGATAGCTACGCCAACTACCCCGGTTCATCCGCCGGGAGACTGAACTGGTCCTTCTCGGGCGGACTCGTTTGGTTCACCGAAGCTTCCCGCAACCCGTACTTCAACGATGTGCCAACTATCTCCGGCATCG